>JBEVXV010000688.1:0-6698 GCA_040505915.1 Sedimenticola sp.
CTGAGGAAGATGCATCTGTGAACATCTCACCGAGTACTTATATACATGTAATACGCCTTCTCGCCATAATATGCTCAAATCACATCGAGTGATAACTTTACAAATTGGACCAACAACGCTGTATTTTTTTGCTATCCTTGTCATACACATATTTTATTTCGTAAATTTACTCAGTTCCGTGTAAATTGCGTATACATGAATAGTAGACAGGTACTTACTGACAAGTAATGCTCATACATATAGCAGAACAGCGCAGTGATTAATAATACAGATTTATAAATCGCAGCGTTGTTGCTGAGGTGGATATTACGCAACGTTCAATAACTATGTATACAATTCGACCGTAGCGTTGTTAATACTATTTATACGTCACAAAATGTACTTGTAACTTGGCGCGTGATGCGAATCAGCACGACACTTTTTAGTTATATTCCGACAATCATGACGGCAAGTCGAACAATTTGCCTACTGTCTGAATATATCTACTGATCAGTTTGCTGAATGTGTGAATTGCGTTCATCAACATAGCGTAGTATATCGGCTGTCGTACTTAGTGTACCGGCTGTCGTATACAGTATACGGCAGAGGCCGTTTGCAGCACCAGGCGCGTCACGAATCTGTCTGGAATATTTGTTCGCACTCGTATAATTATTGTAGCTTTATTTGTGTACTCCGTGTTTCACTGTATTCCCCCCGTCTGTGTTTTTTTTCTGTCTGCCTGTCTGTCCGTCTGTTTTTAGTTAATTCGTCTTTGAAATGGCCAGTCCACTGCGATCTGGCAGCGTTTCTTTGGAGCGCCAAAGTAAACGCGGGGTGAAGAGAGAATATGATCAAATGAATCCCACTCTTTGTATCATATGTCAAGGGCCCAACACAAAACAAATGTTGAAAGTTACTCAGAGCGGTATCCTGCTGTTGCACGCCGCAATGTCAGAAAGAAGTGACGACATCGCCAAACGGTTAGAGTCAGTAGCTAGGAAGGACAACTGGCTGCATGATATGACTCCAAAATGGCATAGAAGTTGCAAGAATAGATACTTGTTAAAAAAGAGCGTACACTACGCTAAACGGAAACGACTGGAGAAAACTCCACAAGCCAAATCCGTGGTGGCAGATACTTCTCAGTCGTCTGTAACATCTCCCGCAAAAACAAGGTCCAAATTGCCACAATATACGCCAAAAATGATGTGTGTGATCTGTAATAAAGTGTGGATGAAAGGAAAGAAACCGATAAGCAAAATCACAACCAAAAACCGTGAAGAGAAAATACGAACTAAAGCACAACAATTAAAGCGACACGATATATTGCTGCGATTAACTGGCAAAGGACACGACATGGTATCTAATGACATATGTTACCACAAACAATGCATGGATGCATTTAGAAATGCACGAATACCAAGAGGTAAGTCTGAAATTCACAAACTCTACGACCAAGCGTTCCTAGAAGTCGTTGGTCAAATCGACGAAAAGCTATTTTGCAAATCAAAGGGGTTATTGTTGTCGTCATTGAGAGCCATGTATCATCAACAGCTTACGATACTTGGTGTGGGAATTAGCTCTAAGTATAAGTCAAGTTATTTAAAGGATAGACTTATCAATCATTACGGCACTCGTATCACGATCATGGAACAAAGTGCTGGGTCCGCATTTGTATGTGCATCATCTGTTCCAATTGGAGACTGTCTTGAACAATTGAAATATTTGCAAAGGAAAGAAGCGGACCGTCAGGCAGAGCCGAATAGCATAGTGTTAGAAAAGGCAGCGAAAATTCTTCGCAAAGACGCAAAGGAGTGCAAAAAACAGATGCGAGAACACGACTCTATGACAATCTCACAAGAATCGGCATCTCGTATTGTGCCTGATTCATTTTACAATTTCACTTCGCATCTGCTCTCAGATAAAGTGAAACAAGTAGACAACCGCGTCGAATTGGATAAACAGAAAGAGAGTAAAACGTTAATGCTTTCGCAGCAGATGTTACACCACACATCCGGTGTAATTACACCTCTAAGCATCGGTACTACGTATAATCTCTACAACGAAACAAGAAGCAGGTCACTGGTGACATTGAACAATAAGCTTAAGCAGGGAATTAGCTATGACACGCTGCAGCGCCAACTCACTGCAAAATCCACGGAAATACAAGATGCGGTTGCACATGACGGTGTGTATATTCCTGAGAATATTACAGCCGATGGCGATCATCATGTCTTTGCAATGGATAATCTGGACTGGCAGAATAGCACATTGGCGGGTGGAAGCTTTAATGCCACTTCAGCAATCATTATACAGACGCCAAAAAACAATGGCGAAGTGTCTGTTTCTGATCAACCTGTGACAGTAACAACATCGGTATCTCGTGCCAGAACCCTGACAGATATTCCTGATGCTACAATTCCCACATGCTATGTGTCGAAGCAAGAACGAAGAGAATCTCGTTCATTAGCAAACATTCCAACTCTAGAGAGCTTAGAAACAGATACAGACAATATCGCAAATAATATTCTACTTGTATGGAAACTTGGTCGAATTGCCAAGACGTCTGAATTACCTGGTGTATCTTCAGATGAATGTAACGGGCTTCCAGGATTTCCTGCATTCTGTGCTCGATTATCAAATCAAAAGAAGGCTAGCAAAATTGGGTACTTGCCGCTTATACCAGAATCCCCCACCAACCCGGCGATACTCAAGGAAGAAATGACCCGACTTGTAAATATTGCACATGCCCTTGGTCACGAATGGACGGTCATAACAGGAGACCAAGCCACATACGAGTTGGCAACAGTAATTCGACAAAAGCACAGCGACTTGTTTGGAAAGGTGATTCTGCTTCTGGGTGGGTTTCACCAAGCACATAACTACATCAAAGCTATATGCAAGATCATACAAGGCAGTGGAGCTGAGGAGCTCATCACGTTAGCCGGCTTATGTTCGGAAGGAACGGCAAACAAGATATTGGGAGAAAGGGGCGAGTATTACCAGACGCTTCATGCCATTCGTATACTCAGTGAAACCTTCACACATCTGTACTGGCATGCCTTTGAAACATGGGCACGTGAAAATGATGACATGTTTTGGAATGACCGCATCGCACAGGTTATGCAAACGATCATGGACAATGAGACCGGACGCGATGAGCAACTCCAACTGATACGGGACATTAAAGAGGAGCTGACGAACATACATGTATCTCTTGACAGATTCAACCAGTCATTACAAAACCGACCCACGGCTGTGTTTTGGTTGACATTTCTTGAGATGGCGGATGTCATTCACGAGTTTCTCTACTACAACCGCGAAGGCCTATGGCTTGGAACCCTTCAACTGTCGGCCAAGATGCTACCTTTCTTAGCTGCTGCTGGTCACCACAAGTATGCACAACAGTCGTTACCTCTCTTTATTAGAGAAATGAAAGAATTGCCTTCTGTTGCACCCGAAGTTCACGATGCACTGATGGATGGTGCATTCGTAGGTAGACGAGCGGATGGATCGCACAATGCTGTGTCACCAGACATGCTGTTAGAGCAAACATACAATGCAGACGCGAAAGAACACGCAGGGCTTACAGGAATCACAACGAACAAATCAGCACGGGCGAAGTGGGTGTACACTAAACATTACACCGCTGCTGTTTCAGCCCAGTTGAAGGAAATGATTGATATTGACAACCATGCGGCCGATGGTGTTCATCACGAGGCCGGTGCTGCTCAAGTCGTCAGACACGCAGAACAGGTATTGGCAATGACCCGAAGCGTTGATGAAAATCCATTTGTGTCTGAGAGCAATCACCTTTTTAACATTGTCACTGGGGAACACGCACAGGCCGATGTGCAGGCTGACCTGACAAATGTCAAGGAGATTGGTCGTAATGCTCTTACCAATGTCATTGATGGAAATGAGAGGAAGACCGTGAAATTAAAGACATTCTACACTCAGCGGAAAACGTCAAAGAAATCGAAAGCTAAACCGGTCAGCAAACAGTCCAGTGAAATGACAGCAATGATGCGAATGACGCAGTTGATTTCATGTGGGGTACAAGTCGATGTTGCAAATACAGTAGGACATTACGAATGCAGCAACTTCCCCCCATCTCTATTCCACGAAGATGGCACGATGCGCCTACAGGGAACAAAGTCCAGTCTAGTTAAAGTACTACTGAAAGAGACGAATGTAACTCCCGTTTCAACACTACCCGATGTGCAATTGAACACTGCCGTTGTGTTAGATGCGATGCATTGTATCCATAAGTGGTCGTTTAACAAGGGCGATACGTTTGGAAACATTGCTGATCGCTACCTACACAGGATTCTTCATGACATTCCATCGGATACGAAAATCATACACGTGTGCTGCGACAGGTACAGAGATACCAGCTTGAAATTGGCAATGCGTCAACACAGACAGTCCGATTCGCATAAATGCAAGTCATATGAAGTCTGCACGCATTACCGTACTCCAGAAGCTGGTGACTTCTTTGCCATGGATGACAACAAGGCAGCATTACTCAGTTTCTTGTGCGAGGAATGGTCAGCGACACCGCTGTCGCAACCGGGGATGCAGCTCTATCTTGGAGGAGGCTTCCATGAGGAAACCAAAACCATGTTGGTTACGGACCAATCAGTGTCGTCCGTACTAGATCTGCAATCCACACAAGAGGAGGCCGACACGAGAATCATCTTGCACCTCATCCACGCAGTTAGTAACGGTGTAGAGCGTGTGGTGATACATGCAAACGACACAGACGTCATTGTGCTTTGCATATACTATCTAAGCACTGACAAACTAAACACCCTGAAAGAACTGTGGGTACGGACAGAACAAGACAAATATATCCCGATTCATGATATCACGGCTGCACTGGGACCAGCCATGTGTCAACGACTCCCGTTCGTGCACAGCCTAAGTGGCCGAGACACAACCAGCTACCCGTACTTCACAGGGAAAAAAGCATGGTTCGAATCAATGCAGGCAGTTGACACCCCTGCAATTGAAACATTCGGAGAGGAAGACACTGAACTTAGTGACGATGTATACCAGGAGGCGAGATCGATGTGCATCTGTGTATACAGTTCCAAGGATGATGACTTTGATGACATTGCCAGTCTTAGAGCGCACAAGTTCCTTCGTTACAAATCGGCTGCCACACTCAAATTACTTCCGCCAACGGAGGATTCGTTCAGACAACATGTCAAACGGTGCGCACTCGCTACTATAATAGATAAGCGAGCTCACGTGGCACAACCGGCATTACCGCCCTATACGAACTTCGGTTGGTCCATAGAAAACACCGAACAGACACTACAGCCCGTGCAATCAACGGCTAATATTTGGCCGGAACAGATGTCACAGTCACTGTCGTGCAACTGTAAAACTGGGTGTCTGAGTAAAAGGTGTTCATGCTCGCGCAGAGGTGTGCGTTGCTACATTGGCTGTCACTGCACCGGAACAAGGGAGAAGTGTGCTCGTTTCCAAGACACTGCTTCGGATTCGGACGTGGAATGAGCAACTTCGGCGTTCCGTAGTCGCGTCTAGGCATGAATACTCGCGCCAATTCTCTACCAAACACTCCAAATGGTAAAATACATGCCGACTAGTTGCTATTGTATTGTTCACATTACTGTGACATTACGTGCACGGGTTGTGACCCATTGGGACTCGGTTAGAAGAGGAGTCCTACCCGTGCACTGTAAACTCTCCCAATATATACCTTGGAGTATATTTGACTTCACACCACAGGACGCGAATTAAGTGACTCGCACTACTTGTGCTCGAGACCTTAATTCACATGATGCGTCCTCTTAGAACCTTACATCCCGGATTTTACTTTCCCAATAAGGCGTGGCCGGAGTCAGGTTGACACTCGCACCATGTGTGCTGAGACCCTGACCTCCATTCGTTCTATAACGGCGCCTTTGTGACCAATTTTTTTTTAACCTTAACTCTAAATGTTTAAGGATTGTAATTCCTTATGCTGTTACATTAACAGCATAATAGAACAAGATGGAACAAGATGTGGACAGTATTACTTACACAGTGTTAAATGTCGGGACGACATTTCCCGAAGAGGGTAAGTGTGTAACCGTAAGTACTGCCTAATACTGTCATTATAATATAAAATATACGTATAATACATATACCTATCTATAATATCTCACTATACGAGATTATATCCCCATATTATATTCCAAATATCCTCATGTGTATACTGTATATTGATATCCCGTACTGCATTGTATATTAAGTTTATATGCTCTGTATAGCGTTATGCGCTGATTCTGCCTAGGGCATGTTTACATCGAGTTTCAGTGCCATGTCTGGAGATATGAGCAATATACAAGTCGGGCGTCATTTGATTATGACCGGGTACACATACGCACAAACACACGGACGAACGAACGGACAATGTCAATCTAATATACCCTTACAACTGTTTGCAGTGGTATACTGAACGATTTCCTGAAAAATAGTTATGTAATACTGAATAATTTTATGACATATATCGAAATATAAGGCAACACGTGTTTTTATCAAATATGGAATGGCGGCCATCTTGGATTCAGTATTGTGACTATTGAGCAAAAAATTGACAGGGTTGTACCTGCTAATTTTGATGAAATGGTTCTAATGAAGACATCTGCATGGTCAAACCAAAAAGAGCACGCAGAGCACCCCATACCTGCTTGGCGCCTGGGGTA
>JBEVXV010000689.1:0-3738 GCA_040505915.1 Sedimenticola sp.
TAAGTCAGATAAAGGATACGTGCAATATGTATAAGTTCTCATAATTCGCTGTCCTTTATTATAATATAGTCCAATAGACGCTCTCCACAAACTTGTCTTTTCCACCATTTGCACTAAAACGGGCGTAAAATACTTGGTATATGCACTGTAAATCACTCTCAACATAACACCATATTTGTGCTTTTACTATATTAATGTGCTTTTTTTTATATCAAAATCCAGCCAGATTTAATAAGTTGAGTTTCTATCCCAAACGGTATGCGTTTTAACCCAAACCACAGCCAACGTACACTATGGCCAGACGCGACATATATAATAGCGGCAAATTGCGATAATTCGTCATAGAAATTAATCATAATTACTATAATTGTATTAAATACATTCCTTTTAACTAAAAACTACCTATTTATGCTGTATTATGCACGGTAATCATTGATTTTGGCGGCTTTTCGTGGCTTTCTTTGGCTTTTCGTGACTTTACGTGTCTTTTCGCTTGTTGAATGATGTTATTTGTCGACTAGGACCGCCTTTCACATTGCATTCTGATCAGGGGCGGAACTATGAAAGTTCGATTTTCCGCGAATTATGTCGTTTGCTTGAGATAAAGAAAACACGAACGTCCGCACGAAATCCGCGATGTAATGGGCAAGCCGAACGTTTTAACCGTACTCTTCTCCGAATGATAAAATCATACTTGCGCGGTGAACAAGAAAACTGGGACCTCAACCTAGGCTGTCTGGCTGCTGCCTATAGAGCTACTCCCCATGAATCCAATGGCCTTACACCCAATCTGCTCATGCTTGGTAGGGAAGTCCGGTTACCGGCCGAGCTTGTATATGGGGGAATGTGTAATGATCAACCTGGCTTAACTAGCTATGGTGATTACGTTGACCATCTCAGAGCCCGTATGCAATAGTCCCATGAAATTGCACGAACACACATGGCAATAAGTGCAACCGCCAGGAACAAATATATGATGCTCATCTGTCCATTTTCAATTTCAAACAAGGAGATGTTGTATGGGTTGAAAACACAGCAAATGCTCCCGGACTATGTCCGAAACTTCAACCTGCCTACAGGGGTCCGTGTGTGATAGCCAGGAAATACAATGATCTTACCTATGGTGTTATGTTGCATGCAACTGGTCCCACATGTGTACTCCACCATAACAAGATGAAACCATATGAGGGGAATGATGTACCTGAATGGATTGAGTCTGCTCAACACACATTTGTGAATAAGTAGCATTACCAATAGATGACTCTGTGGTTTGGGATTGGTATGCTGTTTATTATAATTTTAAATCTACAACCTGCAACTGTTCAATGTATATTAGGCGTGATGATAGGATGAATAATTTCTGGAATAACCAATACCATATGGCTTATCGACCCTTCACCGTTATATTTTCCAGAAAACAAAGATGTCGCAAATATTATCCGTGAAGACGAAGGTGGCGCGCCGTGGGCACGTGTACAAATGCATGCGGTGTACTACGATAACCCCCTACCAGAGTGAGAGGAGCCGGGTGGTGTCCCACCTGTATAATTCTGGATCTAGCGGACGAAGATGTGCTAACCGACATTTTGGGGTCGTACGACCCACAAGAAAGTGTGTCTCCGGTGAACTTTCCGATTGTCCGTACCCCCGTGAGGCCTGTGTTGTTGAATACTGTGTATACGCCATCTGTACCGGAGTACGTACCCAGCACGATAATACATAGCGGCCTAGACTGTGATGTTCGTCCGTTCTTACGTCCCTCACCGGCCGCACAACATACGTAGTTATCCACCAGTACGGTGTCGTTACCTGTTTTACCCGTGCCGTTACCCGTATACTCCGCACCTGTGAATGTGGCACCTGTAGTCAGTGCAACGGATCCTACCTCGTCCACGGAGTCGCCAACTACAAACGGCGATGGGGCGCTCGTGTTGGCCATCCGGGAGATGACCGATCGCGTCGTGGGAGCGATGAAAGAGCAGACGACCGCATATAACCTGCTCCGGGCAACCATGACCGGATTCATCCGACGTACTGAAGACCTGGTGCAACGCCGCGACAGCGAGGGCGCCCGGGGACCAAGCCCCAAGAGGTCGCGGCTGTCCTCCCCAAAGAAACCGTCCGTCAAGTCGAAGGTGGTGCGGCCGAAATAGACCAGCGAGAGATTGATATATGATTTTTGTTAACTATTCAAATATTGTACTCTGCCCTGTACCCAAATTCATTTCTGTTAGGAATTTGTAATTATTAATTAACTAATCATTCATTATAACATACCTGTAATCACGTGTATATTCGGACTAACAAATATTTTCCTATATTATGTCATGTGAATATCATAATACATGTAGACTACGCACAGATTTCGTGTTTGTGTCTCAATAGAATTCAATTTATCAATCGACGGTGATCATCGGATTGGAAAATTGTATAGCATTGAGGACTGATCAATTTCATTTGTTTTATTACCTGGTAACTAGATCTACTTTTTAGATCATACAATTAATTCCTCATTTGTATATTGCTAAAGTGCCATGCTTGGTACTCATCCATGATGTCTGGACTCTGTGGTAAAATGTGAAATATATTAAGGAGACTCTTGCGTAAAATAGATTTACTGTTTAAGGTGACTCAAGAGTGATATATTTGATATATTTTTTTTACATGTTTTTTTTCTGCTCATGCGGACATTTCGCTTGGCAGGGTGTAATGTAATGGTTGAGCTTCATCAGATCCAGATTAGCAGCTACACAGTGTGTGTAAACAATTATTCACTTTACACATCTGGTCATGATTTAACATTATTGTACATTTGTATCATTTACCTGTTATGCCATCATTCAATCTGTTAGTGATCCATCCATATTGTTGAATTTAAGCAATCTAATGTCATTATAAGTCAATATTCTAGCCTTGTATCATTGATATGCAAGTTTCTGTCGACTTTCATTGCTCAGAATCAGTCTCTCCCGCCATCTTGGCCTGGGTTAGAGATTAAATGTTATTATTATTCTTAATCTTTTATTTAGGAGAGTTTGTTGTGTTGCTATAGCAAATGTAAACATTAACTTGTCAATCAGAGTGTTCAAGAGTTAATTTTATCTTGTAAGTTAAGAATATGTATCACATTCATTTTGGGTATAGGGCTATATTCGGAATGCTAAATCAGCTGACGCTCGCGACTGAAGTGACGTATTTGGTCGTTTCTCAGGGAGTCGCAAGCTACCAGCCAGAAGTGCTGGCCAGCGATCACGCTGAGCAGCCGGTTTGGCTGGTTCCAGCGAAAATTGTTGGGTGTCCAACCATTTTCGCTGGTGGCTGATTTTACTTCGAGTATATAAGGCCAGTGATTTTCTTTATCTGAGACCTTCAGTAATCTGAGCTTGAGAAAGCAGCCTGAGTTACGTTCGCTCTGAGTTAGCATCCAACAACATTTGTATTTGGCGCGCGGGGTTGTTGTGATATGACAGAGTGATTCCCCTTGGGTTAAGGGTTAATAAAACGGGTTGAAATTAGGCGGATTAAGCTCAGATAGTTGCGTAATTTAAAATAGCTGAAGGTCCACGGTACATTAAATCACGGCAAGGAACCATTCCCACACTTGGAACTCGCGAATAAATAGTGAATAGTATTGAACATGAACAACGTCTCGTCTTGTTTAACTTGAGTTGTCCCCCTCCCCCGCCCCGGTACTAAGGCTAAGCCAGAGGTTCCAGGTTGATTCAGGGTTGAGACGAT
>JBEVXV010000690.1:0-3144 GCA_040505915.1 Sedimenticola sp.
TGATCTCCTCCAGCTTGTCGATCTCCAGCAGCATAATAATGAAAGGTCTGTCGAAGCGTTGTGCCCGTCGCAACTCACACTTAGCAAGTTCATGGAAGTGGCGTATATTGTGGAGGCTGGTGAGCGGGTCTGTAATCGCTGTATGGCTGTCTCTGCCGCCATCGTCTCTGCCGCCATCATTTTTACCGGTATCACGCATCACCGTCACCATAACCTCCTCACCGTTAAGGGGTAGGTGCGAGGTGCGTAATTTCAGCATCACACACTCTCCACCCTTGTGGGTGATGCCCACATGGAATGGTGTGTACTGTTTTGATGTGAGTGCCCGCTCCAGTACTCCCCGGTATTCAGGGCGGACAAACGCCAGCAGGCTCTTCCCTTTGACCTCTTTAGCCGAGTAACCGAGCATCTCCTCAAACGCCTTGTTGGTGTCGAGAATGACGTTGCCAGTATGGAGCACAACAGATTCAAAGGTCGCCTCTGCCAGCCGTTTGTAACGCTCCTCGCTTTCACCCAGTTTACTGCTCTGGGTATCTACCCGTTGGCTCAGCTCGCTGTTCACCTGACGCAAGGCGGCCTGGGTATCTTCCAGTTTCTTGTTATTGCTTTTGAGGCGACTGAATGAGCCCTGCAGCTGTTGCGCCATGATATTGAAGGAGTTGGCGAGAGAGTGCACCTCTTCGGTACCATCATCCGGTATCTGATGTCCCCAGTTGCCGGTGGTGAGGGAGAGTGCTGCCTGTTTCAGGTTTGAGAGGGGGCCGGTTACCCGCCGTGCAAGATAGAAGCTGAGAGCAACGGCGATGAGGAGGGCGAGGAGGCAGAGGCCGATGGAGATGTAGGTGTTTTTTATCATCCTCTTCATAAAGGAGGCTTCAGGTGCTGCTATGGCGATCAGCCACGCAATTCCCCGTGGGTCACGAAATGGACTCAGCTGCAGAAACTGTCTCTGACCATCAAACTCAAACTCCAGGCGATGCTCCTGCTCTACTCTCTTAAAGTCTGGAAACTGCTGGGTCAGCTTGTGATAGGCCGTGCGTATGAGTGGTGAGGTACTGTCACCCACACTGATGCGGGAGATATTTTTGCCATTTTCTCCCCCCCTGAAAGGGCGTAGGTCACTGGATGAGGCGACCAGCAGGCCAGAGGGTTCAAAGATAAAGATATCCCCTGCATCGCCCTTTGTCAGCTTGCTGAGATCCTTCTGGATATGGGAGAGCAGGATATCGGTGGCGAGTACACCCAGCAGCTCGCCACCCTGGTCGTATAGTGGTAGGGCGGTGGTAATGCCGAGCGTCCCCTCAAGAAAAAAAGTGTAGATCTCTGTCCAAATAGGCCCGCCATCAGCCATCGCCTTTTTATACCAGGGGCGCCCTCTGGAGTCATAAGCCTCCCGGCGCTGTAGTTCTTCTCCACGGATGCCCTTGTCAGACATTGAATAGACGCTGGACTTGCCAGCGACAAAATCGTCCGTCTGCCGGGCAACAAAAGAGCCATCGCCACGGCGGGCGACCAGCATGATCCCCCCTGCGGTGTTGCCGAAATAGATATAGCTGGTGGTATCAAAAACCTGTAGCTGTTGCCAGAAGTAGTTCTGCAGGGCGATTGGATCATCCAGATCCATACCGCTCATCTCGATATAGTTTTTATTTAGCCGGTTTACCTGATGGGGAGCGTCAAGAAATCTCTTCAGGTGATTCAGAACCTGAGCGTAGGCGTTATGCCGCACCTCATCGGCCACCTCTCTGACGGCATCACGGCCAGTAGTGAAAGAGAGATAACCGACCAGTGTGACAGTGGCCACAATAAGAACGATAAAGGGTATTGCGATGGTGGCCTTGAGCGACAACCTTCCCTGGAACATGGTCTATCTCACTCAAAGCTCTGGCTGAGAATAACCAGCTGGTCGAGGCGGTTGCGTGCTTCGCCGCTGGCGATCACCTCCCCTGCCTTGGCAATACCGTCTGCCAGGGTATTGGTGATGCCTGCGGTGAAAATGGCAGCACCCGCATTGAGCTGCACGATGTCGCGGGCGGGCCCCTCTTGGTTGTCAAGGACACTGCGTATAACGCTCAGGCTCTCTTCGGCATCCGCCACCCTGAGGGTGTCGATAGGGTGGCGTTTAAAGCCGAACTCTTCAGGTTGAATACTGAAGCGGCGTACCCGGCCATCTTTGAGTTCAGCCACTTCGGTTTTGTCACCGATACTGATCTCATCAAGACCATCACGGGAGTGAACCACCATAACGTGACGGCTGCCCAGTTTCTGTAGCACATCGGCCATCGGGGTGAGCAGTTCGTCACTGAAGACCCCCAGCAGTTGGTTGGGTACACCGGCTGGATTGGTCAAGGGGCCGAGGATGTTAAAGATGGTGCGTACCGCCATCTCTTTGCGCGGGCCGATGGCGTGCTTCATGGCGCTGTGATGGGCGGGGGCGAACATAAAGCCGACACCCAGCTGGCGTACACACTGCTCCACCTCACCCGCCGATAGCGCTATGCGTACCCCTGCGGCCTCCAGGGCATCGGCAGCCCCGGATTTGCTGGAGACTGAACGGTTGCCGTGCTTGGCAACATTGCAGCCGGCAGCGGCGGCGACAAACATTGAGGCGGTGGAGATGTTAAAGGTGCCTGATGAGTCACCGCCGGTACCGACGATATCCACGGTGTTGGATAGATCGGTAAGCTTTACGCCACTGGCAAGCTCTCGCATCACTGATGCCGCCGCCGCGATCTCGGTGACACTCTCCCCCTTCATGCGCAGGCCGATAAGAAAGCCGCCGATCTGTGCCGCTGTGGCATCGCCGGTCATGATGGTGCGCATCACTTCGGTCATCTCTTCCGAGTTCAGGTCTTTGTGGGCAAGTACGCAGTTGATCGCTTGTGGCATATCCATTGGCTATTACCTGTCTATCTGATTGTTATTGTGGATCACAGAGAACACAGAGGAGCCCTGAGAAAACGTAGCTTTAGTATGGATTATAACTTTTTGCTCTCTGGCGGCAATAAGAGTGAGCGGTAAGTAACCCAATTCTCCTCGGTGGAGTGACTTCATCATTGCGGCGCACCTCCCTGTAGGAGCGGAGCCCTCGCCGCGATGAACGTTGCACACTCCCGGCAAAATACCATCACCCCGAGGGCGGGC
>JBEVXV010000691.1:0-2518 GCA_040505915.1 Sedimenticola sp.
AGTTAACGGACACATTCACACAGGCCATGTTCTAATTACCTTTTTCTATATTCAGATTAAACGTACCAAGGAGGAATCCTTCAGCAGTGAACTGTGAAGTCATCTTTACTAACCCTTTAGAAGTCCGGTGAGTCACTACCCCTGTAGTATAGAATACAAAGGTTGGCCAACGGTTTGATCCTTCAACACAAATAACCTTCACGAATCTGAATTCCGCATTTGCTCCTAATTTTACGCCAACTTTGAAAAAAGCAAAAGTCGTCGGTAACACTTGGAACTCAATGACCCAGATGGTTCTACCCATGCTTTGTTGACATACCAAAGAGCAAAAGTCGTCGGTGTCCATTGAGGCCCAGGATTATCCATAATTCCACATTTCTGATTGAAAATAAAAGCCAAAAGTCGTCTGTGTGCCCTGTATAAATGCGGATGTGAATTCAAATACAGCAAAAGCCGTTATATCTGGATGACGATAAATACACATTATAATTAGCAATACTATGGTCCCGTGTTCGGTTACAGGTATCTGAGTTTGAGATTATTGACTTGCTCGAGTAGTCCCTGTAATTGGCGTACGTGTACTCTGGTATTCCTATATATTTTGCCAGCATTAAGTGCTGAGTATTCACAAACGTAATAAGTTAAACACCTTGATTGATCGATTGCAATGGCATCTTCTGGGTTTGATCCTGACAAAATCCATGTGGACTTAGCAACCAAGGAGGAATTACAAAGGGTTCCAGGGGTAGGTCCAAAGATTGCAGATGCAATAATTAAATTGAGGGAGGCTAACAAGGGTACAATTAGTAAACTTCAATTAGCAAGTATCCCGCACGTACGTGTATCACCGGAGATGTGGGATATGTTAGCTTTTGATGAAGAAGGGTTGCAAATGGGGATGGAGTCTGATGGGGAATTGTCAGATGGGGGCAAGGACGAGAGCATATTATCGAGTAAAGGGGCTGATGCTGACGCCATTAGCAAAATAACGACTGCCATAGATCAAGCAGATTTAAGGGGACCACCAATAAGTCTAGCCCAGCCGATAACACTACCAGTTGCGAGGCCAAAGACCAAAGCTGGTTCCAAGTCTGCGAAGTCTCCAATATATATGGACCCTGCCCTAACTACGGGGCGAGGGACATATACATATAGTGACGCAAGCCGTACTTTCAAGACAGATCCCACGCCAGGATTCCAACCTTCAATTGGTGGGTTTGGGGGAGTGGGAATTGATCAGCATCGACCCGCTTATCCCGCACATAGTCCGGAGGTGGGTCCGTATCAACACCCGGCGATGTATGGTTGGCCTAACATGCCTTATATGCCTTACTTACCTCCTGGTTATCCGGTCCAGCCTGGAGTTACCCCACAAACACCCTACAACCCGTATGGTTATGCTCCACCATACGTAGCCCCGCAGCCAGCTCAGCAGGATCAACAGCGTCTTGCGCAACAGCGTCGCCAGGCGCCACCTTTTGAACACGAGGCCGCCGCTCCTAGGATTCCCCACATTCCAAAGTCTGTGATGTATGACGGGAAGGGACATTGGCCGGCGTTCTACACCAAATTTACTAAGTTTGCCAATATGCACCGATGGGGTCCTGCGGAGCGAAGAGAACATCTTTGCTGGTGTCTAGAGGGCAAGGCCAGCGAATTCTACACATTAGTGTTAGATGTGGAGCCAGATCTCCCCTACCGAGATCTGATGACCAAAATGGAGCGTCGGTTTGGCTTCCGCGAGCTTCCAGAAACGCTGATGATGTCGTTCAACAACGTCAAGCAGGAGGCAGAAGAGAGTCTGGATGAGTGGGCGGACAAAGTTTTAACCCTTGCCATGAAGGCGTTTCGCACACTACCTGAACGATACATGACAAACCAGTGTATTTTAAGGTTCTGTCATGGGGCTCTCAACAAAGAAGCCGGTGAGAGCGTCGCCAACTTGCGCCCTCTCAGCTTAGAGGATGCGCTTGATAGGATGAAATGGGCAATCCATACACACAATATGATGTATGGCAAGAAGAGGGAGGTGCGTCAAGTATCCACCACTTTATCCGAGGAACCTTCGGTGACTGTATCAGCGGTAACGCCGAAGCGGTCACTGGAGAGCCGGGTGGAGAGCTTGGAGAAGAAAATGGAGAGCGTCGAGAAGAAGATGGACGGCATGGACTCTAAACTAGATTCCATCATTTCACGGATGGCGAAGTTGACTGATCAACGGTCTCCACCCACAGAACGACGTTCTTTTTCACCATCCCGTCCACGCGCTTCGTCTCCGACACGCAATCCTGCACTACCACCTGCCCAAGCCCAGTGCTTTTACTGTGACCAAGTGGGGCACTATAAACGGGACTGTCCAAAGCTAACAGCGAGACCGGGCCATCAGTTACAAAAACGCTCAGTCTCGTTTGTTGATGTTAACGACATGGATCCGTTAAACAGCGACGGGTCGGACTTGGAGGCCTAAGCTCGACCCGTGGTCCGGTAGGAGAAGAAGGCCTACACACGTTGGTGAAAG
>JBEVXV010000692.1:0-3514 GCA_040505915.1 Sedimenticola sp.
TGGTGGCGGAAGCACGGAACATGACATACAAGGAATAATATATTGTGTATTTATATGATAAAAAAGTAGATGTTGGATAAATGTCATTTTCCGACGTCGGTTAGACGTTGTATTATATTTGAAAATGAACGTTTTTTTAGACGTCGAAATCCAACGTTGACATCCTAAATTCGACGTCTATTCAACGCCGGGTTCCGACGTCTATTCAAAGTCGGGTTCCAACGTCAATATGTCTAAAAAAAATCAAATATACGTCAGAAACCGACGTCATGCTGCCCACTGGGTTATTTCGACACAAATGTTGTCTTTGAAAAATTCAAAATTCTAGAGCAAATGCGGAATTCATAATAAAAATCGTCTGCTGATTTGGATTTGTTTCTTTTTTCTGTGTCATGTTTATGTCTCGTGCTAAACCAATATTATGAATAGAACAAATAAAATAAGCAGACGACAATCTTTTTCAGCGTTCTATGGGTTACATTGTTTACATCAAGTGTATGCATTTTGTTGTCGTTTCTATAGTTTATAGAATTTAATATTTGATAGTAAATCTTAAAAAAAAACTCGTCTTGTATCAGTGTCAAGTAGGCAGAAATTTCTTTTACGATATATTATGAAATGATAAGCTTATAGATTTTATCTTTGTCGCACCTGCTTTTGCAGAGGGCTATAGTCGGCTGATTTTCCGTCGTCGTTGTCATTTTTTTTTTGTAAGGCAAAAATGTTATTGTTTTATCTCCTTAATCCCTTGTCGTATTTTGATAATATTTCACATCAGTCTTTGCCTAGGGATGCTGCTTTGTTACACACACCCCAGGTCCAAATTCACAAGGTCAAGGTCATTTACTTGTAATGTTCACTGGTTTTGTAACACAACGTTATTGTTTTTTCACTCTATATTTTTAACCCCTTACCATATTTTTATATTCGTCTACATCAGTGTGTGTCTAGGGATGATGCTTTGTATCGCACACACCCACGTACAAATTCCCAAGGTCAAGGTCATTTATTTACTTGCAATATTCACCTGTTTTTTTCTGTATTTCTTTTTAACCCCTTGATGGGTTTTTATAATCTTTCACAGCAATGTGTGTCTAGGGACCCATCCCTTGTATACTGTTAAGTAGTGGAAGAGCATTAGGATTTAGATCGGAACAAAATAGGCCAAAGCTGAATTTTTCAGAAAACGTTCAGAATATCATTACTAACAACATATCAAAACTCCCCATGAATCCCACCGGGGCTAAATGTAGAATTCAAGATGGCGTCCAAGATGGCCGCCAAAAATGGTGAAATATTAAAATTGGTCACAAATATGAAAAAAAATGCAATTGATATACATCCAAAACAAAGGTAATAGATATATGCCACCGTTTAATACACATTGGCTACTCCCTGGTAGCAAGATGGCCGCCAAAATGGCCGCCAGCGATAAAGGCGTTCAAATATTCATGAAAAAAAATGCAATATATTATCCACATTACTTATATCAGAAGTGAGACAAATATATTGGGTCAGTCATATGCTACAAGGAATTTAATTGTACATCATCACCAAGTATATCTGGAACGATCTGAACAATATTGGTACAGGTCTGTCCAAAGCATTGACTACAGAGCGACGAACAGTGAAGTCCCAGTTTTCTGCAACCACACTGTTTCCCACAGCCGCTTTTACAACCACACGATACCAGCTTTAATAGCTTTTCTGGTGCAATGGGATTTTCCGAATCTGTTGGTTCTAGGTAAGTACCATTCTGCTTCCAACACCATTCTAGTGGAGGAAGAGTATTACCTAGCCATTGTTGTACAGTGTGATACGTCCGGTAGGAGTGTTGTTTGGCTGCTGCACTTGTTGGTGGTAGCGATTCCAGCCTAAATGTACTTGACAATGATGACCGGCTTATCGATCGGTTGTATGCGAGGTATCTGTACCGATCAAGTGTGCTCGCTTTGTGAGCCCCATAAAGTCTAAGGAGAAACTGTTCACCAGCAGAAGCTACATCTTCCTTGGTACTAGTCCGAGATGTGAACTTATCCAGCGCAGCATTTTCACTGTCATTTCCGAGAAGCTTGAATGCTTTCTTTTTTCCTTGTCCAAATAATGCGGAACCTCCTGTGATAGCATGTATGCACATTAAATGCTTGCTCACCTCTCCAATTGATCGTTGGATTTCTGTTATATCATATAGACTCAGTGAATTACATTTGAACAACATTTTAACCTGTGGCTGATCAGTGATTTGGGATACAAGCATCACTAGCAGGTCGGTATCCGTTCCCAGAACCACTACACTTTTTGACTGAGACCGTGCAATCGACAATGCCGTGGTAACAATTAGACTATCGGCATCAGCTTCAGCCTGCTTTATGACTACATCTTCAATATGTAAGGTTAACTCTTCGCCAAGCATTTCTATCAGTCTTGCTTTGTTTGTACCATTTGCGAGGAATGACTCTTGTGTAGTAACTGTGTTCATATCCGCATTAAATAGTATGTCACCGGATACACATTTCGATGCTCTTCGTCGTTGCTCAGCTGATTTGGTCGAGGTCTGGCTACCATAGCCATCAAACACAACTACAATCTCTGCACCAGCAAAATGGTCGACTATGTATGAAACGTAGGAATTGCAAACTTGTTTGTATGTTGCATGGGGAGGCCATATGACAGTGTGAAGAAGATATCCCCCATCGATAACAACTATTGCATTGTCTGGCAATGTTGACTCTGGATTGGTTTTGGATTTCAGCAATGTACTGAGAACACTTTTGGCAGTTCTCCTCATCCTACCCTCAAGGAAGAGTGAGGTTGGCTGTGGTGCCAGTTCGTATGCTAGGAACTGTTCCATTTCCGACCGACTTTGCATAACGCAAGTAATCCTGTTGAAGAGTAATACAGGATTTACGACTACTGGCTGACCTCGAACATGCACTGTATTAATTGATCCACTTATTGTTTTAACCCTGTCATTTCTTTTCAGTTTTGCATCTGTGAATTGTTTATCCGTAATGGAATCTGCTGCTGTCTGACCAAGTTCGAATGCTTTGTCACAATTTACTGACTTGTCGGCAACTAGACCCGTGGCAAGGGCAACAACTGACTCTGTCTGACTATGTGAAAATGGCGAGTGTGCCTGTAACCATTGCAAAAACGTTTCGTAGTCTTTATGGTCGCGGCACTCTGAACTTACCCGCAAGTCCCTGTGCTGATCAGCCGTGCTGGCATGTACGCCTGTGAAAGTTTCCAGACTGTCACATATGGGTATACAACGGGGTAAGGCATGAACCCACTTTGCTAGTGAGCTATCAGTGATCCCACGACCACGGGTCATCCCTCCTGAAGTCTTCAGCAAGCGCATTAGCTCTTGCTCGATTATTTGATCTGTAAAATTACCGCTCCAGAAATGATCAGTACGGCGTATGGTGAAGTATCCACGCTCGGTGAATTGCTGGAATTCAGCTTCAGGCATGTGTACCTCCAGTTGTTTCATTTGCTGAAGGTACAGTCGGGC
>JBEVXV010000693.1:0-6873 GCA_040505915.1 Sedimenticola sp.
TATTTACTGTCTACAAATCATCTGTGCCGGTAATCGTGGTGGGTAATATCACCGTTGGAGGTACCGGCAAGACACCGTTGGTGATCTGGCTAGCAGACTACCTTCAGCAGCAGGGTTTCCGCCCTGGCATCATCTCCAGAGGATATGGGGGCAA
Source organism: Sedimenticola sp. (assembly GCA_040505915.1). Taxonomy (GTDB): domain Bacteria; phylum Pseudomonadota; class Gammaproteobacteria; order Chromatiales; family Chromatiaceae; genus Vondammii. The sequence continues at coordinate 155 of JBEVXV010000693.1, forward strand.
CGCTCAAAGTTGGCCGCAACCGGTAGAGGATGATAGCGACCCCCGCCTGGTGGGGGATGAGCCGGTGATGATTGCCCGTCGTAGCGGCTGCCCGATGTGGGTTGGCCCCAACCGCCCAGAAACCGCGAGAGCACTGTTGCAGTCTACAGACTGCGATATCATCATCTCCGATGATGGTCTTCAGCATTACGCACTTGGCCGGGACATAGAGATTGCTGTCATCGATGGCAAGCGCTTGCTGGGTAACGGTTTCTGCTTGCCAGCAGGGCCGCTTAGGGAGCGGGCGGCTCGGCTCAGCAAGGTAGACATGCTAGTAGTTAATGACGGTGAGTGGCAGGAAGGTTATCAGATGACACTTGAGGGTGGCAGAATGGTCAACCTCAAGGATCCATCCCTAACCTCAGATCTTGCCGCATTCTCCGGTTATGAAGTGCATGGAATTGCAGGTATTGGCCATCCCCGGCGCTTTTTCGATGCACTGCGCCGTTATGGGTTGAAGGTAATGGAGCACCCTTTTGATGATCATCACCAATACATAGCCCAGGAGGTGACTCCAGGGGATGAGCTATCGGTGATAATGACTGAGAAAGATGCGGTTAAGTGCAGTGGGTTTGCCAAGGAACATCACTGGTACCTGGAGGTGTATGCAAAGCTGGATGGGGCGTTTTCTCAACAGCTCGATAGCCTGTTAGCGTCTAATAACGCACACCCTGCAAAGGTTACTGAAACGGCATCGTAGAGTAGGATGTCACAATTCTCCTCTATTTACAGGAATTTATTCCGTAATTTTTGATGTAAGGACGACTTCAGTCGCGAAGGAATTTGGCGCATTGCAAGGATTAGATGCAACCTCTGTCGCGACTAAAGTCGCTCCTACGGTAAAAGCATGAATCAAGGCCAACTGGCCTTTAATAAATAGCGGTACCTCTATATGCCGTACCCGTTTAATTGAGAGATCTGAAAGATGGATAAAAAACTCCTGGATATTCTGGTCTGCCCTCTATGTAAGGGTAAGCTGATCTATGTGAAGAGCAACAGCGAACTGATCTGCAAGGTGGATCGGCTGGCCTATCCTATTCGTGACGATATTCCGGTGATGTTGGAGAATGAGGCGCGGTCGCTGCCAGCCGATGAAGAGGTGCCTGAGAAATAGCGGGTTTTGGATAAACAGGGAGCTGCGTGGAATGGTGATTACTTAGGAAGAATTTCACTCTGCTTATTGTAGGAGCGCTTTCTCGAAGCGCGATGGAATATAGCAGGGCCTGTGCGCTATTCATCACGGTTCAAGAGACCGCTCTCTGTATGATTATTTTCGAAGCCACAAGCGTGTCAGGTTCCGGTTGAAGTACGATAGATTTCAGATAACGGCCCGATAAATCGCTCCCCCATGGGCTATTTCAATTACATGGTAACAAGATGAAGTTCAAGGTAGTTATTCCCGCCCGTTATGCATCCACTCGTCTGCCCGGCAAGCCGTTGCTGGATATTGCCGGGCGCCCGATGATTGAGCATGTTTACCAGCGGGCGCTGGAATCGGGAGCAGAAGAGGTGGTTATTGCTACCGATGATGAGCGTATCGCCGAATGTGTCGAAGGGTTTGGCGGTGAGTTCTGCATCACGTCATCCCGCCACCCTAGCGGTACCGACCGCATTGCCGAGGTGGTCAAAAAAATCGGTTGGGCGGATGAAACTATCATTGTTAATCTGCAAGGTGATGAGCCCTGTATGCCGGCAGAACTGCTGACCCAGGTGGCGCAGGATATGGATACCCATGCCGATGCAGTGATCACCACCTTGTCTGCCCCCTTGACTGACAAGGAGCGGCTGTTTGACCCCAATGTAGTAAAGGTGGTGATCGATGCAGAAGGGTATGCGCTCTACTTCAGCCGAGCCCCCATACCTTGGCACCGGGATGAGTTTGTTCACAAGGAACGGCCACTGCCGCAGGAGAGCGGTTTTTCCCGCCACATCGGTCTCTATGCCTACCGTGCCGGATTCCTCGAAGAGTATGTCAACTGGCCACCAGCTCCGCTGGAGCGGGCGGAGTCACTGGAGCAACTGAGGGTGCTGTGGTATGGCAGGCGCATCCATGTGAGTGAAGCCCATGTGGAGCCGGGGCATGGGGTTGATACTGAAGAAGATCTTCGTCAAGCGGAACTGGCCCTGGGTAACCTCTGAGAAAGTTATGGACGTTGTGCCTGCCATGGCACATTTCGTAACTTCTCAAAAAGTCTATGCCATAGGGGTGCAGTAACCCTTTTCAGGAGATGCGGTGAATAGATCCCTGTACGCTCACTGCAGCATCCCTGCTACTGTACGTCCTGAAAAGGTGTCACTGCACCCACCTAAAAGTTATCCATCTGCACTGGGTTATTGAGAAGTTACCCTATTTCATCATAACGGGTAGGGCTGTTGCCAAACATTCCGTGGCAGCAGGTTGGCCTTCAGCTTGTAAGAACGGCACCCCACCACGATGAACGTCGCATAGACTTTGTTAGCGCATAATAATAGCGGGAGAGGGGAGCCGGGTTACTCAATCAACACCTTCAGTGGTGGCATCTCTTTATAGAGGATGATGCTTGGCTTCTTCTTGGCGAAGGTGATAATTCGGGTCCCCGATGGATAGCAGAAGTGGCTGGAGAGGAAGAGGTGCAACTCATCCTCACAACGAAGAAACCTCTTCAACTGTTTCAAACATTCTCTGTCGATCTCATCGTTTAACTCATAACTGATGTCATCTACCTTTACGGTGCCACTGTTTAGTATCAGTTCAGGAGTCCTTTCGTGTCGGCCAAGGAGTGCCAGGTAGAGTCTTCGACGTAACTTCGGTGCTAGAGCCATACCGATCCGTTCATCGCCAAAAAGCCAACAGATCTCCCGTGTTTCATCATAGGTAGCATCGTGCTCGCCAAAAGCGAGGCACCATCCATGGTAGTAAGCGTTGTAGCGTTTGATTAATACTTCGTTAGACATACAAATAAAGATAGCAGAGAGGCCGGCTCCTGCCACTCATCTTACTGCTATTTATAGAGTATCAATAGATACTAGTTTAAAAATCAAGAAGATAAAGTTATTCACTGTAACTTCTCAAAAAGTCCGTGCCATCGGGGCCGTCATCTTCGGGACGGAGTTCGTCCTCGGGGCCTGGAGTTATACGCCCTGAAAAGGTGTCACGGTACCCACCTGAAAATTATCCATCTGCACAGGGTTATTGAGAAGTTACTATTTACTTCGCGTTTTGGTTCAACTTATAGGTCCTGAGCAGGAAAATGGGCCAGAATGACATTACCTCGCTAGGGTCTATTCTCGGATCGCCCCCTAAACCCCCATCTCCTGAAAAAGCGCTTTTAGCCCCTCTTTATTTTCCATCATCTCATCCCGGCTCAAGCCATCAAGCTCATGGGGGAACACCAGCCATTGATCGGTCGAATGGATATAGTAGTCTGGGATGAGAGTGGTTTTGTTGTTGTTCGGTTTGAACCAGGGGGTGGCTATGCGGATATCCTTAGGTTTGTTGCGGCGCGTTTTGAACGCCAGTGTATCGAGGATTGCCTGGACACTGAGGCCGGTATCGAATACGTCATCGACAATCAGCAGGGCGTCTTCTGCATTGATATTGCGTATCAGGTAGCTGAGACCGTGGACCCGAACTTCCTTATCCCGTTGGGCGATTCCGGTATAGGATGAGGTACGGATAGCGATATGATCAGTTTTTACATCAAAGATATCGAGGATCTCCTGCACCGCGATACCCACCGGGGTGCCACCCCGCCAGACACCGACAATGAAGTCGGGCCTGAAGTCACTTTTTAAAACTTCCAGACCAAGCCGGAAGGAGTCCAGCAGTAGATCCTGGGCTTTGATGTAGTGCTTGTCGCTCATACCTTCAGATACTCTTCTTTAGGGTTGGATACCAGAGAGCCGCCTGCCGCTTTGGAGTGAGTTTGTTTGCGATTGGCTCAAGGGTGTGTTTTTCGCGAATAAGTTCGCTTCTATATCGTATTACAGGCTCCTAGATGTTACCGGATATCGCTTATGGCGTCTTTTGTTTGATAGTGCGTAGGCCGTACCAGGAGTGAAGGGTGAGGGCAGTAAGAATGATACTACCCCCAATCCATGTATTGTCAGGAACCCGTTCTCCGATCGCAATCCATACCCAGATTGGCCCAAGCAGGGTTTCAACCAGGAGGAAAAGGCTGACTTCCGGGGCCGGGAGAAACCTTGTGCCAGTGGTAATTAGCACCATAGCCACAGGAACCTGGATCAGCCCCATGATTGCCAACACCAGGTAGCTTGATGCCTCCAGAGAGAAGGGCGCAGAGAGTGGGGCGGCGATAAAGGCGGTAACCATACCACTCACAGCAACCAGTGGTGTTCTCGGAAGGTTATTGTGACGCCTGAAAAGTGTTAAATAGGCACCATTCATCACCGCAGTAAGCAGTGCTAACAGGTCACCCCAGTGTCTCTCTGATTCCATCGAACCGACAAACACTACAACTACTCCAAGCGCAGCTGCAAAGATGGTGAGCCAGGTGTTCAGATGAACCCGTTCATGGAGAAATATGAGGCTGAAGAGCGCGGCAAATAGGGGGGCCGAAGTAAGAATAACCAGGGTGTTGGCGACGGATGTCAGAGAGATAGATAAGACAAAGAGCGCGCTATTGGCACCCAGCATCAGAATGGCCAGGAGAGCGGCGGTAGTAAAGCAGTCCGTCAACCTCTTTAGTGCTTGAGAACGCTCTTTGGCGACAAACCAGATCATCAGTGCAACGGTCATCAGCAGACCACGCCAGAAGATGATGTTCCAGCTGTCCGTATGGGCGAGGCGGATCAAGAGGCTGTCGAAGCTGATGAAGAGTACACCAGTCCCTACAATCAGTGTTCCCTGAAGGTGTGCAGGGAGCGCTTGTATGCGCTCTATCACGCCTCTCTGGCTCCAGGTAATAGCGTCAGCAGTTTCAGCGTTTCGGTGATAAGTTGCAGTTCAGCAGGTTTTGACAACCTGTGATCAGCTCCCTTTACCAGGGTGAGCTGGGCATCGTCACCCTCAAGCCACTTCAGCGTCTCCTGGCTGATCTTCCAGGGTACATCCCGGTCAGATCCGCCATGGAGCATTCGTACAGGGCAGTGAATCGGGATTGGATGGCCCAGTAGCAGATGTTGCTTGCCATCTTTGAGCAATTGCTTAGTGATGGGGTAGGGCTCCTGGTCGTATGCGGAGGGGATATGAGTCATGCCCTCAGCTTCTATTTGTGCAAGCTGCTCTTTCGTTAGTGCCGGTTTTACCAGGCGTTCGGTAAAGTCAGTTGCGCAGGCAATGGTGAGTAGGCTGTGGCTATCGCTGGGACGCGCCAGGGCAAGCAGCAGGGCGATCCAGCCGCCCATGCTGGAGCCTACTAGAAGCTGCGGGCCGGTTGTCACCTGGTCGAGTATGGCCACGGCATCTTCCAGCCAACGGCTGATGGTGCCCTCTTCGAACTCCCCGCTGGAAGTGCCATGACCTGAGTAGTCGAAGCGGGTAAATGCGCGGTCTGTGGTACAGCACCAGGTGGCAAGGGCTTCAGCTTTGGCACCTCTCATATCCGAACGGAAACCACCAAGAAAGAGCACCCCAGGCTGGCTCCCTGGTTGCTGTAGGTAGGCAAGTTTTCGATCGCCACAAACAAGAGTATTTTCTAACGGTGATGGACTCATCTGATATCTGCGGCTTTTTTATTACAGTGCCCATAGAATATCAGGTTCATCCGACTAAAGCGTACAGAGTCTCATGGAGGCTCTTGACCTTCAGCTTGAGGAGTTCCTTGTCTCGAAAGCCGTAGGCCATCTTCTGGAGCGTCTTGATCTTGTGTGACAACTTACTTGACACCTACCGAAACCGCCCATATTCGCAAGACGAGTCGTGCAGAGCCTCACCAGAAAGTAATTTACGATGCCTTGGGTATTGCCCCACAACCGGGGAGGACTCAAAAAACCTTCGTCTAATCCCACTTCGGGTCCTGGCAGAAAAAATCAAAAAACTAATGTAACTATTCAGGCATACCCATTTTTAGACTGTTTTCACCAGGGGTCGAGCATATTTTATGCCGCACTTCCCTATAGGAGTGCTTTCTCGAAGCGCGATGGATAGTTGCACCATAGTCGTTGTTTCATCGCGGCGAGGGCTCCGCTCATACAGGGGGAGTGCGTATATATTAGTTGAAATACAAGTGATTACATGTGTATTTTAATGTAATTAGTTGCATTTTTGACGTGCTGGATAGTTGACGTGACTATTGCGAAAGATCAGGGCAGTACTTTCCTGTAGGGCTTGACCACCACTGAGCTGAATACTCCGGTGAGGGTGTAGGGGTCTTGTTCAGCCCACACTTGGGCATCTTTCAGAGATGGAAATTCGGCAATAATCAGGCTGCCGGTGAAGCCTGCGGCACCGGGGTCTTCGCTATCGATGGCGGGGTGGGGACCAGCCACCAGCAGTCGCCCTTCGTTCTGGAGTATTTTGATACGCTCAATATGCTCCGGCCGGGCCTGCAACCGAGCTTCCAGGCTCTCTCTCCTGTCTGTTCCCATTATGGCGTAAAACATCAGCTCTCCTCTTGTGTTGTCTCTTGCTCAGTGATGAAGCGGGTCATATAGAGTGTCTGCAGAATCACAAACAGAAAGGTGAGCCCCATCATGCCGAACAGTTTGAAATTGACCCAGGTCTCTTCAGCGTAGTTGAA
>JBEVXV010000694.1:0-3775 GCA_040505915.1 Sedimenticola sp.
CATGAGTTTTGATGAGACGATCTGTTCAGTTTCGTTCAACAGGGCGAGCCGTGTATAATAAATAGGTGATGCTGTGTGAGAATGTATGATGATGAAAATGGTATAAAAAGGTGGAAAAGTAAACACCAGCTGCCTCAGACCAAGTACTGTGTGCGTCTGTGTGAGTGTCCTATGTGATGCAAATACTAATGTTAACAGGCAGGTCAGCCCTAATGGCTGACCTCATACCTAGTGGGTGTGTATGTGTATCAGGCCGGCAGTTGGGTTTAGTGCCTCATAATTTGTGCTGGGGTTGCAAGGGTCAGAACGAGATAAATGAGATGATCCTAGTGAATTGGTCAGATGCAACTGTGCACACCTACCACCATTTAACTAAATTTCGAGATCTTAGAGGAAAAAAGCCGAGCGCGAGAGCCAACGGTTTAAGAAATAAAATAAGTTAAGTCTATGATCTGTCTAAGAATATAATATGATATCTAAGAAATTAATGAATAAGACATGTATACTAGTAAAAAGATATTCCGCATTGACCATATAAATGTGTATTTTCCGTGCAAAAGAATTTCCCGAGCCCAGCTCGGTGGTGTAAACTTAAGAATAATAAATACATCTAAACTCCGACTTCTCAATAAAACGGCCCTCCCTAGGGGCACGGTAAAAATAGTTGTACAAGTAGATTAAAATATCGAACCTAGTATTAAAAATATACTTATATAAATCGTAGTCACGTGAAGACGGGTTGTGCCATATGAATGTTTCTTCCCAGGGAGGTCAAGTCATTTTTATTAATGTACATATATACAATAGTTAAAAATAATAGAACTAAAAACGAGTTTATGTCACCCAGGTGGCGATTACACTAAATACCTCTGGTTACAAGGCTACTTCGGGAGTGGGGAAGGGGGTGAAGGGTGGGGATAAGACACCAACCCACAGCGCCGCCCCCCTGGGGAGAGGAAGAAGCGAAAGAGAGTAGATGGAAGCCGATGGCTCTGCCACCAGCCGGTGCCTGCGGGATTTCGAAACCCGGACCTCAGGCAGGCGCGGCAATGCCGCGTCTATCCTTTACCCCGAGCGTAGCCGCCGGATCCGACCAGTGGCCGAGTCACGATCTAACTAAAAGAAACATTCATAAAACAGAATTTAGTTTGTAAGTAGATTGTAACGTACCCTTATGTATAAAAATAATAGACGCTCACAGACTCTGGACCCAGCCGGCGCCTGCAGAATTTCGAAACTCGGGGTTCAGGACGCCCCAACATAATTATGCTGGGTCGACCCTTCACCCCGTGCGTAGCTACCGGAGACGACCAAATACCGAGTGTGGAGGTCATACAGCAAAGAAAAATCAGTAAGAAGGGTACGAATACTTGATCTATTCCAGGCTCCGCCCCCAGTCAGGTCCTGCAGAATTTCGAAACACGGAGCTCGGGTAGACACTTTGTCGAACCCTCACCCCGTGCGTAGCTGCCGACCCCGACCGGAGGCCGAGCGAGGGTAGAACAGGTATGAATCGAATAGTGTATAAGGGAGACGGTCGGGCGAGGGCCGGGTTACAATTTGACCCCGCCATCACCCGCTCGCTCTACCCAATAGACCTGTAACCTAATATTATTAAATTGAAAAGTTTGCCGCTATTATAGAAAACTGCGGCAAAAGCGAATGTAGGACAGCGTGCGGCGACACAAAATCGAATTTCCGCAGAGCGAGCCATAGAGAGAGCACCAAGAATAGAATCATCTCCAAACATCGTCTCCCCAGGAAGCGGCGCATGTCAGGGTTCAGATGCCGTCCCCCATCTCGCAGTCCACGATGTAGGTCGCCAGGGCTCTGTAAACAGAGCGTTCGGCAGCCCCCCTCGGGCACAGCAAGGCGGGCAGCGACAACCGAACCCCGAGTCCCGTTAGGGTATTCTTGAGTGATTCCCTTTCAGTTTGGTAGACGGGGCAGGAGAGAATCCAGTGTTCCGCTGTGAAAGGGGTCAGGCAGATTGTACAATTTTCGTCTATCTTTTTGATGAGGCAACCGGAGGAAGCCGGGAGCATGGTTTTTCCAAGCTTTAATCTTGTAATGCAGCGATCTAAAGATTGTATTGAATGATAGTTTATAGGTTTTTGAAGCCCAACAGAGGTATAAAACATTTTCTTAAATTTTACTTCTGTTTCAGTATAAATTTTCCATTTTTTCATAATTTGGGGCCTAATCATTGAATAGATCTCTGTTGGGGATAGCCCGACCCTGGTATCGATCACCGGATGGGCGAGTGCAGATTTCGCCAGGCTGTCCGCCGACTCGTTTCCAAAAATGCCTACGTGAGCTGGGATCCATTCGAGTTTAATATCCAGGCCTTGTTTAAGTGCTATATTATATAGGTGCCAAATTTCCCATATGAGTTCAGGCCTGGATTTAGAAGAATAATTCTTAATAGCTAACAAACCACTGAGAGAATCGGTAAGGACAACAGAGTACAGTGGTTCATGCTCAATCACCCAGCTCAATGCTCTAATAATTCCGATGAGTTCAGCTGTTAAGATCGAAACATTGTCCGATATTCTGAATTTCTTATTTACTTTGAGCGACGGGATCGAAAATGCTGCTGAAACTCGTTGTAAGTTAGGATCCTTAGAACCGTCAGTGAAGATCTGCAGCCTATGTTTATGATTTTTGTCTAACATTTCCAAGGCTGCAGATCGGATCAAATGGGGTGGGTCACTTTTAGATACCAATTTTGAAACGGACACGGAAACGGGGGGCGCGAGTAAGGTCCAAGGGGGCACCGGGCGCGGAGTGAAATCCGCGACCTGTACCCCCCCGAGCCCATACTCAGTGACAAGCCTGTCGACTGTGAGTCCAAAAGGGACTCCCCTACTACCCTTAATGGTGCAACTCGCCACATCCGGGTCACCAAACAGCTTCCACACCGGGTTCTCACCCTCCCTCTCCCTTGCCCTGGGAATCCCCGGGGGGTATAGATGAATATTCTCAGGCCCCACCCTCACCTTCAAATCCTCCCAGCTTTCCCACGAACCCGCCCTAGTCTGAGTACGCGCCCAAAACCTAAGCACCTGCTCCTCCCTCCTAAGGCGTAATGGGAGCACCCCCGCCTCAACACAGAGTAGTTCAACATCAGTTGTAGGTAGGGCACCAAGGGCTATTCTGAGGGCCTTTCCCTGGATAATGTCTAGTTTGGCGAGTTGTGCCTTACTAGCGCTCTGGTAGACTGGAGCACCATAGTCTAACTGTGACAGGATAAGGGATTTATAGAGAAGCAGCAGCGATTGTTTGTTACAGCCAAATTTTGTACCTTTAACTGCTCTCATGAGATTTAATCCCTTTTGGCACTTTTCGTTGAGGTGTTTAATGTGGTGAGTAAAAAGCATTTGACTGTCAAGGTACATTCCCAAAAATTTCACCACTTGCTCAAATTTCACAGGTGTGCCTCCGAGTGTAAGATTCACAGTTTTTTTATATCTATTAGATCCGCCAAAAATTATTCCCACGGTCTTCCCTGTTGAAATTTTGAAGCCCCAATTTTTACACCATTCCGAGATCTGGTCTAATCCACGCTGTGCCCTTGTTTGTAGGTAAGGAATTGATCGACCAGACAGCCATTTACTGCTGTCGTCGGCGAATTGAGAGACGACGATCCCGGAATCCACCTGCCCCACTGTTCGAGCAAGGTCGTTAATTAGTATATTGAACAGTGTAGGTGAGATGATAGAGCCTTGTGGCGTTCCTCTGCTGATAGGTTGCCGTTGAGAGAAGGAACTTCCCA
>JBEVXV010000695.1:0-2100 GCA_040505915.1 Sedimenticola sp.
CTTCCACTCGGTGATAGCCAATCCGCTTCCATAGTGGATCAAGCCTGATGATCACCGGCTCAAGCAGGTTGTAGACAGATAACAAAACATCTGCATGGCTGACTGTCCATTTGCGAACAGAGTACATCGGCAGTATTCCTCCGGGAGTGGTAAGAGAAAATGTAACTATTTAGTGCCTGAACGAAAACGCCGAATTTCCGTAAAATATCCGCAGGCGGCCTGGTGGCCAGCACAAAATTTCGTTAATTATGACAGCTACAGAGTAAAAATACACATACTTAACGCAAGGTAAATGACCCATATTTATACAAATACACACCGCCAGACGGACTAACCCCTCGGCACTTAATAACCCTTCCGTCTTACAATTTACGCCGCGAGGCGTCGTAACCGTTCATGTTCGCGATGTTGTAGCACTGCACCTATTTTGATCAGGTTGCGCCCGAGAACACCCAATGCGACATAGCGCTTAAAGCCTTCGATCCCATGATCAGGGCATCGATCCAGTCCGTGCACTTGCAGCGCATTGATAGCCGATTCGACAGCAGAATGCTGCTTACGTGCTGCGACAAAGTCCTCGTCACTTTCACGTACGCGATCCGCTTCTGACCATCTACCTTTCTTCGGCAGTGTCACCTGTTCGAGTAATGATTCAAGGCGTACCCGATTATCCGGAGTGTAGAAGCCTTTATCGAAACTGCATGCATGAAGCATGGGATAGCGCACCTGGGTTTCACGGATCATTCTCACGGTGACCTTATCGTCGGTCTCTTGTTGCATAACCCTGTGATGGAGAATAAAGCCCATCTGGTCTTCGAGTATGCATACCCGCAAACCCAGTTCGACTGGCACCCCCGCCTTACCTTTGACGATCCATTCGGTATGTTCCTCGAACAGTGAGAATACCTTTTCCCCATGTGGAATCACTTCACCGTCGATAACACGACGATGAATTTGGTCGATCTGCCGCTCGGCATGGGCGTGGAAGCACTCAATATCTTCGGCAAAAGAGAGCGCTGCCGGATCAATGATGGTTCGCAGTTGCGTAAGGGTACCGCCTGCACGTTTCAGCAGTTGTTCGCACAGATCACGCAGGGCTTGCCAGGATGTTGCTATCACTTCCAGTCGTGCTTGAACTGTAGCAGGGTTTTTTGAAGTGGACTTCTTCAGCTTACGGACTTTTTGATAGAGCTTGCGCAACCTCTGATAGAGGTGCTCATACTGTCGCCATCCCTCAATCGAGGCAAAGACGTCATTGGCCTGTCCGCAGGCGCGTATAATTTTGCGCATCGCATCCATCAATAGATTGGCATCCGTGGGATAGTGGACATCGGTCTTCACCACGGATGAGTCACAGCGGCCTCGTAGCGACTGCCCATCCTGACCGAGCAGCTGATGCCCTTGGTTTATGATTAACCAGTTGATCAGGTCTATGATCTCAGGGGTGAGTTTTGAAACATTATCCTTGATCGTCTGCAAACCGTAGCGCTTCTGTTCATCGAGCAATCCGTGTCCCAACATTTGACGCAGGGTATTGTGTTCATTGGCCAGTTCCATCACCCGATCATAGTCGCAATTCAATCCTGAGCGTACAACACCCAGCACCAGCACAGCCCATAAGCTCATCCCAGGGCGTCCAGTATCCGCATCGACCATTTCCAGCACATTTTCTTTCATCAGTTCCAGCACCACATCACGGCATTCTTTGTCGTCGTATAGGTGCTGCAGCCCACAGAGAAGCTGGGGAATATCGTCACGAGAATAGGCATCGAACTCGATGGCGGAGATATCGCATTCACCAAGTTGAAGTTGGGGAGATAGGGTATGGCGCATAACGAAGATTTCTCAAGTGATTGATTTATTAGTGTCCCGATAAATAAATTATCTCATATATTTCAATATGATAGGGGTTTTAAGAGATTTCTATTGACGCCCATCATTGAATTCTTCATTGTATGTTTCTACTGTAGCATTTTGTTTTTATTGAATTTTCTAGATCCCATTCAGACACTATTTAGCTGTTGCTCGGGGTCGGAGTCGATTGCGGCAAAGAGCCGGTCTGTTTTCCAGCAATCTCTAACGCAATCGACTCCGACCCCT
>JBEVXV010000696.1:0-1991 GCA_040505915.1 Sedimenticola sp.
TTGAAAGCATGTAATGATTGCGTGACTTGTCAAGCGAGAAAAATGCCCGCTGGCCCTTCTAAAGCCCCAATGCAATCATACCATGTGGGTATGCCCATGGAAAGAGTTGCCCTAGACATACTTGGTCCCCTACCCGAAACACTCCGTGGTAACAAATATGTACTAGTGGTCACTGACTATTTCACCCGTTGGGCAGAGGCATATCCACTTCGGGTTATAACCGCAGCCTCTGTTGCAACCACCCTGGTGGAGCAATTCATCAGCCGGTTTGGTACACCCCGTATTATCCATAGTGACCAGGGTCGTCAGTTCGAATCCCAACTATTCACCCAACTGTGCAGTCTGTTGCAATGTCAGAAAACTAGAACAACCCCCTTCCACCCACAAAGTGATGGCCTAGTCGAAAGATTCAACCGGACCCTAGAGGATATGCTTAGCAAATATATTTCTCCCAATCAGAGAGATTGGGATGAAATTGTGCCCATTTTGCTAATGGCATATCGCTCGTCCCAGCACGAAAGTACCGGCCTTACCCCTAATCTAATGATGCTCGGCCGCGAGGTGGACCTCCCAATTGATTTACTTTACCCACCCCCGCCGAAGGAACCCATAACAGATCAGAATGAATTTGTACATAACTTGCAACAGCAAATGAAAACTGTGCAAAGCCTGGCCCGTGATCAAATGCTTAAAGCTAGTCTGAAGCAAAAGAGTTATTATGATCATAAGGTCAGTAAGGTAGCCTACTGTGAAGGTGATGCAGTCTGGCTACGAATCTATTCAAAAACCAAAGGTCTCTCTCCCAAACTACAAATGAAATGGGAAGGTCCATATAAGGTCACTAAAAAGATATCTGACGTAACTCTGAAAATTCAGAAAAGTCTGAAGTCACCACCCAAGATTGTGCACTTTAACCGCCTTAAACCATACGTAGGTCCATTGCCATCCCGATTTAATTCCATGCCCCCGAAAAACGCCCACCATTAATACATGACGTTTCTCTTCAGAGACACAATGAATCACAGCATCCCGTCCCTGATGTCGCTTCCCAGTCACGGCATTGGGCGACGAATGCAGGAATACACCTGTCATGTCTGCCACAAGAAGTTTGAGAAGATAGATAGCGTCAAACGACATTTTAGAGATAAACACGGCAAACAACTCCAATGTGAATATTGTGATTATTCGGTGGCCATGAGCCGTACCGTACAGATGGAAAGGCATATGCAGACGAAGCACTCTTTCCCCACCCCAATAAAAGTGACCTCCCCTGGACCATTCACCATGTCATTCGGCTCAATGGACAAAATCAACAAAATTTGTACGGTAGAGGAACAGCTTCCCCCACTGGAAGTCCCAGAGACTGAGTCTATCGAACTTGGAGAGGCATTCCAGGAGGTCGACTACCTTAGTATGGACGCTATACCGGGACAGGAAGAAGAGGATGCGGTAGTGCCCGAGTTATCGGAGGACATCGACATATTATTCGCCCGAGAGATGGAGCCTTTCGTCAAGGACGTTGACAACCACATGGAGGATGTGTATCCAAGTGGTGAAACCGAGCCACAAGAAGAACCCCTGGACCTCTCATGTAAACGGAAACATGAAGGTGAACATGAGGAAAATGAGGATAAACAGGCCCCCACCAGTTCTCCGGTGGAGGACCAAGTGAACAAGCGAAAGATCCGGAGATCCAGCGTGCCAGTAAAGACAATCCCGCCTAAGCCGGACTATCCATTGACGTTGTCGGCCGTAGAACAGAACTGCCATGACCCGGAACTTTTCTTCTTGGGCGCCCCATCAACCTACCAGAACGGTCCGCACGCGGAAGTTCTCCAGCGTGCCAGAGAAAGGGCGATTCAAGCCGGACCATCGTGCCATTCCGTTAGTTATCTTCCCAGGAATGTTATGTGTATCCAGAAGCTGGAGGAATTCCGGGATGGTGAACAGGTTTATCGCCTCTCCAGCTTGTGGATGGAGAAGCCAGAGTT
>JBEVXV010000697.1:0-6016 GCA_040505915.1 Sedimenticola sp.
AAAGATTAACACCGCCATATTGTTGTTGTTGTTCGGTAGCAGTCCACTTCTAGCAACGTTAGTTTCGTATTTTGGTAAAACGTTAGTTTCGTATTTTGGCACCGGTCGGTTTAATAAATACTCAAAAACTGATAGTAGGGCAGCAGAGATGAAGAAAATAACTTCTGAGTGCACTTCGAGAGCATAAGTGACCGACACTTTTAAACGATCGTACATTGTGTCTAGATCATCAGGCCAGTGTCGGTCAACGTGAGCAGGTGGGACAAAGGGTCAGAATGGGGTCATTAAGTGCACTAGTACTAAAAAAAAGTCACATATCCAGAAACTGAAATTTTTTGCTTTATTTCCGGTTGTATGTGATAATTTTGGACATTAAGTGATACAATGTATACAATGCAATGTCCATGCTACAATTTAGTATCAAAAGTGTCATTTTGGAATGTTAACCGGCCAAGAAAACCTCGAAAACCACGAAAACCCATGACATTACGAGGTACAATGTATGTATAAATATGGTGTGACGAAAATGATATAATGTCGTGATTTTGCATATATTTGGATTGCAAACTGACATAAAAATGTATGCTCTCATTATATTCTTAGAAGCAAGACCAATATTTTTATAAATCTGTAGTTGAAGCTATAAATTTTAACAGATGTAATATATGTACATATACTCACATATACGCACAGAAAGTATTATCAAAACACGTTCGACGGATAATAAATACCGTGAACAAGTTTGCTTAATATATGTCTTACATACATACTGTTTCCATTTCTATCCACTGACAGTCGTTTCCTTTGTAATAAAATGGTGTAACCATGGTAACTGACGATTTTAGCAAAACTAAGTACCACCATGTGTATTTATCGGTATTTAAAGACCATTCCCACAAACATGATACAATAATTTCTATCAAAATATAGTAGAATCATTTCCAGACGTTTCGTGACTAATATGTCCATACCTTTATTATTGTTGATTCTTGTGCCTGGACCATTTTAGGAAAAACATAGCTCCTATGCACCTCTGAAAAGTGTTGGGAATGGGCAGGTGGGGGGGGGGGGGGGGTAATGCCGCTAGAACGAAAGAGCCAAGATGGCCACCCGACACCATTTTGAATTTAAAAATGAATTATATCTGGCACAATACAAGTGTTATCCTATCAAACTACATTTAACATAGTACTAGAGCCGTTGTTGTTGTAATTCTGATTTCATTACTAAGCCTCATTCAGGCTTCAAAATTCAAAATGGTCGCCATCTGTCAACTTCAGAATTATGAAATACCTTATATTCTTCACACACGTCGCTATAAACACAATTAAGGTGTATTTTCCAAACAATTTTACAGTGAGATAATAAACACACTAACTATATATAATTAGGTTCAGGTTTTTTTTAAATATCTAAAATCCAAAATGGCCGCCATTCACGATCCTAACAAAAGCACACCAGTTGCCTTCTTGATGTTCTCGCCGCTGGCCTCGAGGATGCTGTACATCTTTGGGCGCAGGCCGGCGTATTCGGTGATGGGGCGCCCGGCGCAATCGTCATCCACTTTGTCCAGGGCTGGAGAGAGTGGTTCTTCGGGTATTCGGATGCGTTTCCTCTGATCGAAGCGAAGGGCCCGATTAATCTTCTTCATACGCATGCCCCGAGGGAGAGTTTCAGATGCAGATTGTGGTAGTGGAGCACGTAGCGTTCTCTGTCTGTGAGGTTGGGACCAGCTTCTCGACCCCTGTTGGCGCTACTACAACGCCGATGCGGGCTCATACTCCGACATCCACTCTGTCTGTACTAGCATGCGCTCTGGAGCTAACGGGTAGGTGGTGTATGCCTCGTGCAGATCTTCAGGATACTCCAGGTTCACATTGAGAATGAATTCCTCTGGGCTGTTGGCCGGATGGTCTGCTATGGTCATCACGAGCGGCTCGCCATCCATCCACGCAAAGCCGCTGGCTCATTTCCAATTCGTAGACGTTGTTGGTATCCAGTTAGAGGGTGTGACTGCTGTGCTTGTAAACGTTATAGCCTCGACCCGGGAGTTATTGGCTTCGAGATCATAGAGATTCCACCGCGCAATCTCTTCTCGATTAAGAGGTACTGGTCAAAGTCGGTGATCAGTTAGAGTCCAGCACCAGTCGTTTTGAGCAACACGTCCCACTAGATGCCGGGGCTAGTGTAATACTAATAGTGTACGGGGCTCAGGCCATGCTGTCGCATGTAGGTCTTCCGGCAGGTCTCGAATACATCTGCCAGGAGGAGCACGTTCAGTAGTCCCCCAAAGTGCGGCATCCGAAGGTTTCCCAGACCTTCTCTGCATGAGAGCAGTCATCTGTGTTAATGTGCTCATCAAATCTTGCTGAGGAAGGCTTCCTTTGGTGGGAGCTGGGGCTCTTCAAAGCTCTCCAAGGAATCCATGTACTCAAAGGCGTAGACAAGCTTGTCCAAGAAGGCCAGTAGAAACAGAGCACCGTCGATGAAATGAAGCTTCTCAATGGAGAAGGAGATGCATTTATAATGTTGTTCGGGATGGAGTGATCCTATCCTCCACATTGGAGAGGGCTTGCATCAGGTGATGGGAGTCATAGCCCCGCAGATTGTGGACGAACACCGGTATGGTCGTGGTTTTTGGTTCAACCGAAGCTTCAGGTTGCTGGACTTGTAGGCCGCGTCGGTAGTAGCACACACGTGACAGGTGGTGCTGGCGTTATGTATGCGGCAATCCTTTGGAGTTATCCGCAGGACGTTTGACGGGACAGCACCGCCTCGAGTTCAGCTGCTCCTCTTCCTGCTTTGCTATGAAAACCTTCTCTGCACACCTTCTGAAAACCTTCTCGTAGCAGTAGCTGCATGTCTCGTGGTGCTTGACTTTTGAGTGTTGCTATTCATGGGGTCAAGCTCGGCGCCCTCGACCTTTCCGTTGAGTGCCTTAAAGTGGGCTTGTTGTCCTAAAGGATGTCTTCATTCAGTAGTCACTGAGAAGTCAATTGAGGTCTGTAGGTCAAAACCTCCACATATTCCCCATGATTTGTCTGTAACAGAGCAATGCTTGGCCTCCTTTTGGGGCATTATTCTTCGAAAAGCCGGGGTCTTACTATATAGGTTCCGTATGGGACCTCTCAAAGGCACATCTTGTGCATATTACTGCTGGGGAAAATTCGCGTATTCTGACAACGAGGGCCCATTAACTTACCAATAACCCCCATAAGTTGACTCCAACAGAGCAATGTTTGGCCCCGCTATAGGGGCCTCGTCCTTCGAAAATCCGGGGTCTCACTATATAGGTTACGTAGGGGACCGCTCAGGCACGCGCCATGGCTCATGCTGCTTGCTGAACCTGAGGACGACAACACCTTTATTCCAGGCAAAGGCATTGATGGCAGAGCCGTTTCGTCTCTCAACTTTCTGGATTTGGAAGATGGGTATGGGGTATCGATACCGTTGATATCCAGACCATCTGCTGTGGTATATTGGTAGGTCTGTCTACGTGGTCTCTGGCAGGAAACATGGCTAGTCGGAAGGCCCAGCGGAGACATTGAAGGCAACGGAGGCTTTGGCCATCATTGTTCTTCATGTTTACGACCAACTCCTTGTGCCTCATGCCGTTGGTAGTGGAATGTATGAGCCCCATCTCAGTGGTTTATATCGGGCAATGTCCAGCCAGATAGTATCGATTCTATCAACAACCCATCCAGAGCATTTTGGTCCATTTTTCAAGCGTTTTCTGAATTCTAACGGAAATTTATTATGTGAAGCCGGTGACCATATGAGTCCGGTAGCCTCTTAACGAGCCCGGCAGATCAATACATACACACTAATGCTTACCCTGGGAGCCCTAAATGGTCCAAGCCAAGCCTGTCTTGTATATCACTGGGATGGACCAATGGGTGTGGTAAGAAACCAATAGGTGACCCGGGGTGCCAGAAGCAGTGGGGGTTCTAGGGTGTGAATGTGAAGTTGTCTAGAACAGTCATTCAAATCTCCTTCGAACGTGAAAAAACATGGCATCAGTTCCGTGATGCTGAAATAACTGAACAAAAAATATTTCAACGTATAAGCGATAATTGTAAGTATTGTAGTGTTGCATTTGTTAGCATCGTGGATGGCGGCCATTTTGTATTTTATATAGTTTATTTAATTAACTAATCAAAACATAATTGTAATTAATGCATTGATTATATCATTGTACAATCACTTGGAAAAGACATATTGTGTTTATAGCGTAGTATGTGGCGAATTATGTAATACATTTTATAATTCGAAGGTTGCCAGATGGCGGAAATCTTTAATGCTGAAACCAGAATGAGGTCTAATTATGAAATCAAAATTGCAACGGGGATATGTTGTGTCATATATATTTTTCTTCAACAATGGCGACGGCGGCAATCTTGGGTATTTTGTTTAGCGGAGTTTGCCCCCCCCCCCTCCCCGAGTTTGCCCCTTGCCCCCCCCCCCAAACACACACACTCCCCATATACACATAAGAAAACAACATCAAAAGACAACTTGACATTAGTTTTGTGATTCTAAATAAGTGAATAAAGCATATTTCAATGTAATAGCTAATATAACGATTGTATCATCGTATTTGTTAGGATCACGGGCGGTGGCCATTTTGAATTTTAGATAGTTTAAGAAGCCTAATTATAGCAATATATATATATATAGTGTACTGATTATCTCCTTCTAAAACCAGTTGGAAATGACAGCTTACTTGGGTTTATAGCGTATTGTGTGATGAATAGAAGGTATTTCATAATTCAGAAGTTGACGAATGGCGGCCATTTTGAATTATGAAGTCAGAACTAGGCATAATAATGAACTCAGAATTACAGTATCGCTGCTATGTTAAATGTAGTTGAAAAGTAAAATAATGAATTTCTTGCTATTGTTGTGACAGATATAACATCATTTAATTTTATTTTTTTCAAAATGGCGTCGGCGGCCATCTTGGATTTTTTGGTTCTAGCGGAGTTAGCCGCGAATTTTCAGATGTGCATAGGAGCTATTTCTATTCTAAAATGGTATAAGTACTCGAATCAATATTTAAAAAGGTAGAAACATTTGAGTCACACAACATCTGGAAATAAATCTACTATTATGATTTCAATGGTGGTTATTAATATTACTAAGATGTGTTGAACTGAACGTAACCAGTAATCAATGCAATGACATAGCCAGCATGTAGTTGAGTGGGTGTGATCCATGCTAGATGTGCATGAATATACTTCTAAGAGAATATTAGAAGGGTAGTGATAAATTTTCAAGTATATCTGAACATATTATGTTTCTACTGGCCATATTTTAGAGGGTTCACTTTCCCCATGTATACTCACCTGGCTACTCACCCGAAACTTACTAATAATAATATTAGCACATTAGTCTTCATCGCCGGTTGGAAAATGAATTCGGTGTTCATATTTATGACGGGGACAATAACCCAAGTACTATAATGGTATTTATTCATACAGATATGTAAAGTCGAAATATAGCATTTTCAGAAGCACAAATTTGACCTTTTTGACCTTTATGCACTTAATGACCCCAAATTTGACCTTGTCCCACCTGATTTAATTGACCGACACCGGATTCCTATTCAGGAAGCTATGATGCATCGATCTAGAGTAGTCATTGCTTATGCTCTCTCGGTGCACTCAAAAGTGTGTTTTAAGTGACTTTTATGGTTTCCCCGCCCGCACTATATCAGAGATATATTGAAGTAGTAGCTTCGACAACAGTCGTGCTTCTAACTTCAGCTGTCGTCAATGTCGCTTGTATCATCATCATCATCCTGATATATGTCATCGTCCTAATCAGCAACATGCATGTTGGAACATGTTACCAGTTTACAAGCAGCTGTACATCTTATTCCGTTCATGACGCATGTACAATCAGCCTTACATGTCCGGGAGCACTTACACGATAGCAGACCAATGACCGCTTCTGGAGCAGGAGTACTTGTCATCCACCCAATGACAAGGCTTCCATTTTCATCCTTTATCCAGCC
>JBEVXV010000698.1:0-9130 GCA_040505915.1 Sedimenticola sp.
ATACAGTCCCGCCGACTTCGAGATAACGAGAATTGACTGTAGTTTCAAATTAAACAGCAATGTCATAAAAATGGGATTTGTGAATCAGATTTTTGAAAAGATATTTTTTTTTAAGTATCTAAATCTACCTGGTGATGGCAAATCAAGACTTTGGTTACCTAGACTACCAGTTAGTATTCAGTCAGTGTTTTACCAGTATTATAATAAGACTTAGTGTGTTGGTTATATTATTGCTGTAGATTATAGCCAAGTGTACCAAAAATGTGAATAATTAATATTATATGAAATTCTGGACATTCTGAATGGGAACTTTTATGTGACACTACTGATCACTACTTACGGTTTAACACTACTATTGTAAAATGTGCGTTTGTTATATTTTTATTGCTGATGTAATGTGATTTATATAATCATAAATGTGACATTAATTAGAGCTTTCGGAGATGTAGGACTATGTGAAAATGTGAAGAAAGAAGTAAGTTTCAACTACAATTTACAGGTTTAAGGTATGTATAATTATATAATTAGACCTATTCAAATAAAAGTTCAGGGTGACCAAACAATTTCCATGATTTTTTTTGGGCAATTTAAGAAAATTATAAAAATTAACCCTTTCAACACTACAGACCTCTATAGTGCCAACGTTTGCAAACAGTGCAGATCCAGATGAGCTGGCTCGTAACGAGCCATCTCATCAGGATCTCCACTGTTTGTCAATAATTTTCAAATTGAAAATACGCCCTATCTCAAGAATGGACTAGGAAAGGCATCTAAGGAAAGGAGCAATGAAATAGCTCTGAACATTAGCATGGAACAATCCATTAAGTTACTTGGGGTTGAAAGGGTTAAGGGACCGAACGACACAATATAGGCTTAATTAAGCGCGTGAATGACAAAATATAAACAAATTAAGTGTGCGAACGACAAAATTTAACATGAACATACTTAAAATTAGAAGAAAACTAGAGTGGTCGATGGGACATCACATAATACCCGTACCGAGGGCCTGACTCAGATGTTAAGATGTGAGCCAAGTTATAACAAAGGGGGCTACTCCAAAATTAGCAAGAGTCATCAATCATTCTTGTGTGCAACACACCTTTATTTAAAATATTTTGACTTTTTTGTTTTCACAAATGAATTATCTCCCCTGCGGAGCCTTGGGGTCATGTGAAAACATTTGTTGTCTAATCACACCCTTTACGGCCTAAAACATGCATTTTTGACAAATTAATTATCTCACATGCGGAACCCCGGTGATCGTGTGAAAATTTTGTTTTGTCTATATATGCACACCTTGTCACCCTAAGGAGTAATCATGCTAAACGATTATTTCATAGAATATCCGATGGAAATGACCTTTCATACTTCGCTACCGTATATTGTTTACAGGCTGAACAACTGCAGACCTGCCAACCCTCCCGATTCAATCGGGAGCCTCCTGATTTGTGCCTCCTAACCCGATTCTCCCGATCGGGAGTTTAATTCTCCTGATTTTGTAAAATCATTTCAACTTATTGTTAACATGTCAACTAGTACCATATAGCATCATTTCTACATGACCATAATCAGTAAAGCAGGCATCTACTAATGGTTTTATGCTCATTTGTAAATTTCACACGCTAAATAACCCCCCTCCCCACTCTTGCAACTCGCCATGCGCGCCATGTGAAACCTTCGGTGCATAAAAATTTAGGGCTGAATTATTTTCCTGGTGAAAACCCTGATACGCTATCCAATTTATATGCTATTTAACATGAAAATATTACTGCGAAAAAATCTCCCTCTTGAGAACCCAATCTCCCTCTTTGGAAAACCAAATCTCCCTCTTGGTGTTCGTCAGAGGTTGGCAGGTCTGCAACTGCCAGGAATTTTCTCTCTCTGCAACTGAATTCCCGGGATTTTCTGACAGTTTAAAAAAAAAGTAACTATTGTAAGCTCAGAGAACCAGATTGCTGTTCCAAAATGCACTTTAGGAAAATGAATGGAAACATTTACCTTTCAGTAATTTCCCCTGGGCATCTAATTGCTCTATTTGTTATATTCTTTGAATTTAGGTATTCTAATTTAGTATTTTCTTCTAGCGGCTTATATTTTGTTGTTTGCATGTTTAATTTTGGTTTTATTTTGTAGTTCGGCGCTTTGCCTGGAATTTTCATGGAAATTGCTTGGTCAGCCTGTGTTTATTTAGCATTAATACTATTTCTGTTTCTTAGTACATTTTGTAGATACATTTTAGTGTTTACAGAAATTCTCGAAAGTTTGAACAATCAACATGTGCACTAAATTGTTGTGACATATTCAAATACTTTCATGTGAATTTGCAGAATTCTCCTACAATGTGTATATAATCTCCAGCATTAAAGTGTAGTGTTAAAGTGCACGTGTGATGAAATTATGGCAGCCATGTTACACCCGTATGTGGGTCCACACAGAAATCTGCAGATTTTCTGAAAATTTGTCAAATATTCCATTTTTAGCCATTTTTAGTAAAAACAGAGACTTAATATATAAATAAATAAAAAAAGCAGATTTTGTGCAATTAAAGCAATTAAAATCATGCAGATAATTTATTTTTATCAACATGATTCGAAACATATTTTTAATGAAATTTCACTGTTTCAGCACACTTGATAATTTAATTAACAAATGTTTGCTATTATACAATATGGTTAAATTATATGCTTTTATTTATACTATTTAATATAATTAAATTTACCGCTATTTATTTTAGTAACATTATTTCATTTTCTTTCTAAAATTTTGATTGATGACATATATGTATATATTTCAACACCATAAATATTGGAATTTGATTTCAGGGTCTATACTGGTCATACAATCAGTAAATGTGTATTTTGTAAGAGTGCTGCCCGAATTTACACCTCTGTGGACACTTGGAGCTGCAAGTGGTGGTTTTACAATGCTATGTCCTATTCCTATTTTATTAGGGTCCATCGACAGATAACAAGTCCTTTGATCTGGAGGATATAATGTTCAGCTTTCAAAAATCAAAGAGGCTGGTCAGTTCTATGTGATTTATGGCCTTGGTGAAATTGTAGTCAGTACCTATGTAGGGCAATTAAAGGCAACCCAATTTTTTCTCTCAGAAATTTGAATCGAGCAAGCACGCGAACGACAATATTGAAGCAGATAGTGTGCAAACGACACATTTTACCACACTTATTTGTGCATACTTATTTTGAGGAACTTATTTTTTTAAGATACAATGGAAACTAGATTTGGTAGTCAGTAAGCGAGGGATTATTACAGGTATACCCCCCCCCCCAGCCCTGACCCAGTCAAATGGGGGTCATAGAATGATGTATGAGTGCCAGAGAATGTATCAGTGAAATAAATATAAAGGAATTCCTCAAAGGAAAACAATTGACATTTGTTAAGTTTTTGTTTTTTCTAAGTCCGTAACCTTGACCGCTGGCATAAATGGGCTCATAGATTAGTTGCAGAATGATGTATGAGTGGCGAAGAATGCCCCAGTAAAATATCAATGCATTCTGAAAGAAAAACAGAAGTTATAAGAAAATTTACATTTGTTAAGTTTTTTTAGATGCTAAGTCCATGACCTTGACCCCTGGCATAAATGGGTGTGAAAGGTTTGTTGCAGAAGGATGTATGAGTGGTAGAGAAGGCCCCATTAAAATAGAAAGGCATTCCGCAAAGAAAAACAGAATTTATAAACAAAAAAATCAACATTTGTTAAGTTCTTAGTTTTTTTCTAAGTTTTTAAGTCCGTGACCTTTATCCGTGGTTTGTTGCAGAATGATGTATTAGTGGCAGAGAAGGCCCCAGTAATATATGAAGGCATTCCGAAAAGAAAAACAAAGTTGTAACAAAATTGACATTAATTTTGTTAAGTTTTCGTTTTTTTCTAAGTTTCTAAATCTGTGACCTGGACCCCTGGCATAAATGGGGGTCATATGTTTGTTGCAGAATGATGTATGAGTGTCAGAGAAGGCCTCAGTAAGATATCAAGGCAAAATATTCCGCAAAGGTAAACATAAATGTTAAATTTTGTGACGGACTGAAGGACGACGGACGGACAGAAACACGGACGGGCGAGCTGACTTCAGAATACAGAGATATGATTTTTTTGATTTATTCATTTGTTCTATCTGTAACTATCTGAAAATTCCGGGCATTCAATAGGATTTCTGGGCATCCGGGCAAAGAGTCACAATTCCTGGCTATTGGTCAGCCTGAATCAGCATATTAAAGATAGAGCCATGCCAGAGTACCTCTAAGTTAAAACAATGCTTTTATTTTAGTGCATAATTATTAACTGTTGTACTGGTAATACTGACCCTGTGACCCATTGGCAACATGGGTAACTAACATACCCTTTGCTCATCTACTTTGTCTTTGAGGCTAGAACATGAATAAAAGATCAGTTTGTTTGTTTGTTTGGCTTAGACGGAGACCTTACATGGCGTGTAGGGAGAGAGAGCTAGCTCTATCCTCTTATGCTGAGTGTCAAGCAAGGAAGTAGCTAGTACCATTTGTATAGCCTTTGGTATGACCCGGCTGATGCTCGAACCCGCAACCTCCCGGTCACGAAGCGGACACTCTACCACTAGGCCAGTGCGATCGGTCTCAAACATCAGTATTGTAGAACTGCATATTTGTAAGCACTATCAAGTATTGGTAACATCTATAGGTAACATGGTCTTTGGTAACAATCATATTAATATGGATCTTTGATTCAGTGTGTTAGTCCAAGTCTTTTGGAATAGAGAGAAATAACAAACTTGCTATACTGATAAATTACCTGAAGTTGTGTATGGAAGGTTTAGTACAGTATGACAAGTCCTTTGAGTTAGGCTATAATCATTGCAAATCTTTTTTACATGAGATATCCGAAGATTTTTAGTCTTTGGTATGACCCGGCTGTGGGACTCGAACCCGCAACCTCCCGCATACGAAGCATTATGTATGTGTTATTAGACATTAGGTATGGGAGGGATCTTGTTCACCTACGACAAAATTCATGGAAAGGGATTTGTCTGGAATGGGTTATGTTGTACAATCAGCTTTAAAAATGTGATGAAAAAAAACATCTAAAATTTTTAAATTGATGAAACATTGGTGCCCTGAAATCACAGTGATATACATAACCAGAAACACATATACATCATACATGTATCAATGTCTAGTCTGCCCAGAGATTTATAATATATTGTACATATCTGGTCTGCCCGAACCAAAATGCAGTACAGAGATTGGGATGCCTCTTTGCTGGTTGCAACTAAGTTGGTGTTTATAATTTTCATCTCATAGTTTCTGGCTATCTCATGTGCTAGTCTATAGGTATAGGCACCCTTTGTTTTATTGGGGGCACTCTTTGTTGTATTGAGGGCACTCTTTGTTTTATTGAGGGCACTCTTAGTTTTATTGTCCCCCCCCCCATAAAAAACAACTGATTAGGTTTTAGAATGGTTTATATATGGCTCATTTGGTAAATATGTTCACTGGTGCCAGATCTACGGATTGTTAAATTTCATAGGATTTGAATCACTATGGTCTATGGGTAAATTTGCTATCAATTACAATTTGTGTTAGTGATAATTAGTATTTAGTTAGACAAAGTATATACTTAATTAAAACTTAAAACTATCTATATTTTTTCGAGTTAAAGTTAAATTGGCCAAAAGTTTTTGAGTTTTTGTTTCACATGGCGATAATTTCCAAGAGTTTAATCACATTTTCTAGAAGTCACTAAAAGGCCGCAGATTGGTTGCCCTGATATTTAAAGGGCCCCCACGATGCAGTTGTGTTTCATATACATATTTTATTTCATATGGGTTCTCACTTCTGGTAATACAATAACAGGATGCAATATTTACGGTAATACACTAGTGTAATATATATGTAATTAATGAGGTCGCATCACCCTCATTATACATGCATACTAATGTGCTGAAGTTGTTATATCAGGCTGACCATCTGCCCAGAATTTTCTCTCTCTGCCCGGATGCCCAGAAATGCAACTCAATGCGTTTGCGCGCTTAATTTTGGTTTTATTTTGTCGTTCGCGCACTGAATTTTTATATTCTTTTAAATTGCCAGTAATTTTATTTGTCAAAGGCTGGTCACCCTGTTATGTTATGTATGTTTTAATTTTTTATAATTAGCTTGGACTAGGACTTGCTATGACGTTATAGACGGCCTATAAATATTTAATTTATAATTTTATTTTTAACATTCTGTATTCATGATTTCATATAATTGATCCTGTATATAGGAATACACGTACACATTTCAAAGAAAAATGGTTGTAGCACTAACATTTTATTTTGCACATCTCGATAATATGATGACTATTATATACATTTCATGAACATTTCAGCCAAATTGGTTGAAAAAATAAATAGAATGACAACAGAATTAAAAATTCCAGTGAAAAAGGCTGATATATCGGAAAATCTTTCTCTGATGATCTTTTCTACTTATAAAGAGCAAATGTCATTGCGTAGAATGATACAATTCAATAAGATTAAGGAAATCCTGAAAAAACTAATAGTTAAAAAGTTATGAATGTTTTTATTAGCTGGAAATATGAGTCGGCAACTAATTACTATGATGTCATTGTTGCACTAAAAGTCTAAATAATTACAATTTCTAATTTCTGCAAACTTTTATTTCATGAACTTAATTTTATATAATGAAATAAGAAGTTCAAAATAAAATAATATTTTATTAACAGTAAAAGTAGTTTTATTACACATTTTTAGAAACTAATTTGCAAAAATTATGCAAATTGTATAAATTACATAATTTACATGCAAACTTGCATAACTTTTAGTATCTGCTTATTGTGTCCCGACCGTAACGGTTGCAAACAAGCTGGCATGCTTTGAGTACTAGCATACTGAAAAAGTGACAAATACCGGCTGACCAACTGCCCGGCATTGTCTCTATCTGCCCGGATGCCCAGAAATGCAACTGAATGCCCGGAATTTTCTGACAGTTATAACAAAATTAACTATTGCAAGATCTTGTAAGCTGAGAACCAGATTACTGTACCAAAATGTACTTGTAGTTCATGAAATTGAGTGGAAACATGTACATTTTAGTAATTTCCACAATCTAATCACTCTATTTGTTATATTCTTTCAATTTATGTCTTCTATTAATATATTCATGTTTAAATTGCCCGGAATTTTCATGGCAGTAGGCTGGTCACCCTGCGAATACATGCATGTCCCATGTATTATTGTCTTATTCGTATAGCGATAATACGATTTACTTTTCATGATTTTTCGTGGGGCATGTGCCAATATTGTGTCCTGACCGTAACGGACAGTGTCCCGACCGTAATGCCCCCATGTATTTTCAAAACTTGGAACTGTACCTGTTTCTAATTTTTAAGGATCATTGTTCACCTTATTTTGACTTTATATACCGGTATATCATAACATTTAAACCATATACTTCTGGAAAAAAGTCTGTTTTTAAAAAAACATGTGTAAAACATATACTTTCCATAAACAGGTGTAAAACATTATTTTGTAAATAGGTTCATACTCTCGCAAGAAAAGCTGTCAGCCCAAGGAACCAGGGGTCATTTAAACTTTTTGAAAAAGGATATAAAGTATTTTTAAAAAATTTAGCCCCCCACCCCCCACTGCCCCCAAAAAAACCATACACAGTCTGAAAAAAAAATCAATAAAATTATATATTATACCCCATCACCTCTTTGGCCGAGCACATATTTGGAAATGTACATGCATGCATGATGTACCGTACAAATTGCAACCCAAAATAATGTGGAATTATATTTTATCTACCATGATGATGCCATTGATTACAGAATATTTGTCTGATTAAAGATACACTGGGCGATGCGCGTTGTCACACCGACTGATTGACGAGATGCTGGAGACAGAGGCACTGGCTGTGGGAACTTCACTCCCGGCGACCAGGAGAGACTGATCAATGAACTAAAACAGGCCTGTGTTCTGTGAGTATTATAAATTGACTCTCAAGGGGTCATTGTCTTCCAGGGTACTACACACATGTACCCTGACATCATTAAAAACAATATCACGTAAATTCACAGAACATACACAGATTGATGCAAGTATAAAAACTGACATATATATGTGACCCGTCGCACGAAAAGGGACCTTATGGGTGTTTCGGACTGTTTCCATTATAAGGCTGCAAACCTAGAAATGATGGCTATGAGGCAAACATTCCATTTTCAGATTTGTAAATTTATATAAGTTGCATTATCAGAAGATTTGAAGTCGATATCTTGTTTAGTTATGGAGATATAGCACTTCTTGTAGTATCACCATGATCACTAGTGCTAATCTGAAAATGTGAACGTTGGATGTTGTCTTTGCAACATATCATATTCCTCATATCTCTGGTCATATGGATTGTTCAGATTTGAAATTTTAATAATAATAATAATCAACTACAGGGTATACACATTTAGTTTACAAACTAATCATCCATGTGGCCCTGTATCTCTCTACAAAGTACATGATATTTACACTGATGGACTAGCATCATAAGGTTGCACATGCTAGAGCATAGCAGTTATAACCCCATGGTACTAGACATAATGTAGGACAAAATCCCCCCCGGACATAATCCCTCCCATGTTTTTTGACACAGGCGGACAAAATCCCCTCCGTCTGAAATACAGGTAGGACAAAATCCCCCCCATCTAAAATTCAGATAGGACAAAATCCCCCCCGTTCGGATTCAAGGTAGGACAAAATCCCCCCCGCTATAAATTAGTAGATATGACCTTAAGAAAGGGAAATGACAAAGTAATTTACGCGGAAAAGTGGGTCAAGGTCATATTAGGGTCACATATTTGGGAGTGGTTATTGATGTACCACCTACATATGAATGGCCAAGACCTACTTAGAAAAACAGAAACAGAGCAAATATACTACACGCAACAACAAACGCACAAAACATCTAGATAGGTAACTCCCATTCATTCAACTTGCATACTAACTAACAGTAATGCATATGTCCACTTATTGGTTGCCCCACCTACTCAACCAATGGAAGCACAGTATTTTGAATTTTTTGCCCAAATTAATTCCGTATTGGGACTCTTTCGCAATATGTATTAAATTTAATCACTTAT
>JBEVXV010000699.1:0-9573 GCA_040505915.1 Sedimenticola sp.
GCACGTGTCTTTTCCGAGAAGCTGTCGATGATTTCAAGTAGTCGATTATAGGTTGCCGTGTACTTCTCAGTCCCGGCATGCTCGGTTATAAAACCTTCAAGGGTAATCAGTGCCGCATGTTTTCTCGCCGTATTGCTGCTGTTGTTAACGATCTTTCGGCAGAAATCTGTCAGCTCCTTTGCAGAAATAAGTAGGGTCAGTGGTTCGGTGCTGGGTTCCATAGATTGAGATTACCCGTTTCGGACGGCTTATGGAATGGTGCTCTCGAGCCAAGGGAGCCGTGGAACAAGTTGAGAGCGACTGCCTTGCTCTCTGGAGATGCCGTATCGGCATCGAAACTTTTGCTAAAAGCCTGCTATCAGCAGTTCTGCTGTGGTCACCTCTGGTCGATTTTAAGGTACAATTCCGGGCGCCTGTCCGAGGATAGATCAACCTACTGCGAAAAAGAAATTTTGGCCCATTTTTCAGATCATTATTTGTTGAATTAAGAGTGACTATTCGCCTCAAATGATCAAAAAACTGGAGTCAAAATGGCATTCCCTCGCTAGGGTCCCTATTCTCGGACAAGTTCCCTGGATGTTAGGTGCGGCGAATGGTCACTATTTTCAGATGGTGGCAGAGCAAGGGATGCGGCTGCTATCGGAGCGGGTTGTCTACTGTCAGTCGGTACAGAACAGACGCTGCAGACTCTTATTGAAGTATCCCAATGATCATGAAAGTTGTTTTATTACTGCTGTTGATGCTGTTTCCTGTCACGCTGGTCGCCCTGGGTATGGGGGAGATAACCCTAAACTCAGGGCTGAACCAGCCCCTTGATGCAAGAGTTGAGCTGGTAGCCGCAACGCCTGATCAGTTAGAAGATATCAAGGTAAGGCTGGCATCGGCTGCGCAGTTTGAAAAGGCTGGGGTGGAGAGGCCCTTTGTTCTCTCGAAACTCCGCTTTCAGCCTAAAGTATCCAAGATTGGGGGGCTGTTTATTCAGATCACTTCACGCCAAGTGATTGTCGAACCTTTCCTCAATTTTATGATTGAAATGGACCTTACGGGTGGGCGCTATTTACGCGAGTATGCCATTCTGCTGGATCCCCCTCCCTTCCGCTCAGCTGTAGAGCCTGGTGCCAAGCCGTCGTCTGCGGTTCTGTCTCGTGTTTCTGGAGAGCGTTATGGCCCGGTTGCCGCAGGTGAAACCCTGTGGGGAATTGCAGAGAGAACCCGTCATCCTGCGGGTGTGACTGTTGAGCAGATGATGCTTGGACTTCAGCGGCACAACCCCCAAGCGTTTGATGGTGGCAATATCAACCGTTTGAAGCGTGGGGTGGTGCTGGATATTCCTGCGCGGGGGGTGATGCTCGCGATGGGGGCGGCTGAGGCAAAGAGTGCATTCAGGCAGCAATTGCAGCAATGGCAAAAACGGCCTCCACCCCCTTTAGCGGTGACAACGCCTGAGAGGGTGCACTCTCCTGGTAGTGCAGAGCCCACGGCTCAGGAGCCTGCTGAGAGTGAGCTTAAGCTGGTGGAAAACAGTGGAAAACAGTCAGCCTCCGGTGAGGGGCGTGTTGCCTACCCCGTGGATGAGTCAGATAGGCTCCATGAAACGATCCTCGATACGGCGGGTGACCTGGCGGCAGCACGCGATATCAATAAGGGGTTGGCCGAACTCAAAGATAAACTAGCGTTACAGATGGACCAGCTTCGCCGTGCATTGGAAGAGCGAGATGAGGTGATAGCGAGGCTGTCACAGCAACTGGATGAGCTTGAAATGACAGGTCAAGCCGCCTCAATGAGCGAATCCCTGCTACCTGCTGCAACGACTGCTGAAGCGCCTCCTGCAATAGCGTCGCCATCTACCGCTTCAGAGGCGAACAGTAAGTTACTGTCGATAGATTTTTCTCTACCCTCTTATAACAGTGGGCGCTCCTGGATAAGTGATTACTGGCTGCTACTTATCACCATAATAGTGATGATAACGGCCATAGTACTGGGCATATTGTGGCGCGGGAGAGGACGCCATGATTTGAGTGACCCCCATGCAGATATGGAGCTGTTTCAGGCGATTCCTATAGATATGCCGGTAGTAGAAGACTCTCTCCTGATGGCGACGAAGCTAGATAACCCAGGAGAGAGCGCTCTATACCAAGTGAGCGAGAACCTCTCTAACGCTAACAGCGATGCCGCATCGGTGATGATGGAGGTGGATATCTACCTCGCCTACAGGAGATTTAGTCAGGCAGAGTTATTGGTCAATACGGCGATCACGACCTTTCCGGAGAGTGTCGAGCTTAAAGCGAAGCTACTCGAAATATACCTGTTTCAGGAGAATAGAGAGGCGTTTTCCGACTATCTGGATGAGGTCCGCCCGCTTCTCACAAGAGCCCCTTCCGCTGTGTGGGGACATATCGTTGAAATGGGGCTGGATTTAGTGCCGGATCACCCTGTGCTGGTATCACTGGCTGTAGCGTGGGAGCAGGGTGGGGCATCTGAGGCTGGTCAGCTTTTAAATAGTGAAAGCTTCATTGCCGGTGATGAGATCGACAATATGGAGATAGATTTAGAGATCGATATCGATTCCCTCCTTGATACCAGTTCAGTATTGACGAGGTTTGCTGATGATGAGCAGAAAATACCTGCTTTGGGCGGGCGTGGAGGCGTTCTAGGGGGCAGTGCCCTGGATGCGCTAGAGCAACCTGAGGTCACTGCCCAAGAGGTAGTGACTGATGAGTTGATCTCACTAGATGCCCTTAACCTGTCAGATCTGGAGGCGATCGACTTTAATCTAGATTTAAAAGAGGAAAATAAGGCCTAATCTACTTGCTACTTTTCGTTTGGACAGAGATGTAGTATACCTACACTCTCCTGTATGAAATAACCACAGGATCACACAAACCGGCCCACAATAAGAGCTGGAATTAATGAAAACCATAAAAAGAGGATGCATACCATGCAGGTTAAAGAAGTAATGAGCCACTCCCCGCGGACTGTCACTCCCGATACAGAGCTGCTTGAAGTGGTGTCGCTGATGTGTCTTTATCGTTACAGCGGTCTGCCGGTGATGGAGGGAGATAAGATGGTTGGATTTATTGCCGAGAAGGATGTGCTGAATCGGTTATTTCCAACCTTTGAAGATATGATGACTGATGGACTTAGTGGTGTCGATTTTGAGGCGCTGATGTATAGCTACAAAGACGTGGTTGGTCTCAAGGTAGAGGCGCTGATGGTGAAAGGTGTCATCACCGTTTCACCTGAGGAGCATATTTTAAAGGCAGCTACTACTATGGTTCGCAACAAATTCCGTCGTATTCCTGTGGCTGAAGAGGGGCGTCTTGTCGGTATGCTTAGCTTGGGTGATGTTCATAAAGCGGTTTTTCAGGCCAATATTCACAAAGGTATCTGCAGGTAGTCCAGAACTCGCTCCATCAGCCGGTATTGATGCTGGCTGATGGCAGCCTACTTCTCTGCTGAGATGTAGCAGATCCAGCCAGCGTCCGCTTCACCCTCCTCAACCGGCTCAAAGATCCCATCGGCTTCACCCTCTTCGTCCCAACCTTGCCAGTAGATGGTGATATTGCGGAAGCCGGTCTCTTTTAGTAGTTCCCTTACTTCCGGCAGCGTCCACAAGCGCCAATCATAGCTGAAGGCGCGCTCCATCCGTGATCCATCTGGAAAGGCGAAGTCGATATGGCAGATAAGACCGCCACTGATGGGCTCGTATTTCTCCTGGTCCCAGATATAGGTGAACTCACCATCGTTAATCTCTCGCTCTTCTCTGATTTCACGAAAGGAGTCGTAGCCACCATAGGCATCCATAAAGAGGATGCCGTCAGAGGCAAGCGCTTTATGTACCTGGGTGAAGTAGCTCATTAGTTGAGACCGCTCTTTGAATAGCCAGTAACTAAAATTCATTGCCGAAATTATATCTGGCGATGCGGTCTTGGTTTTAAGTACATTCGCCTCCAGCAGTGATACCCGCTTCTGCTGCTCCTGGCTGAGTTTTTTTACCCGATGTTTAAATCCCCAGCCGAGCACTTCTGTATCGATGTCGACACCGATAGCTCGGTTGCTCTTACGTTGACGTACCCACTCGCAACAGACATTGGCCGTGCCGCAGAAATCCTCTCTCAGCAGTTTGGCCCTACGCCCGCGAAGCATTTTGTAGGTGTCATCGACAAATTCAATCTCAGATGCAGCATATTGCACGGAGAGTTCATAGAGGCGGTGGCGGTCTGCTTGTTCCGCTAAGGTTTTTATATGCTTTTTTTTCTTTTTTCTGATGCTTGATGTCATTAGTTACTCCCCAGAGCATCCTTAATGCTCAAGCGGACTATACTCGAAAGTAAGGGTGAGTGTGAATTATTCACTTCATTCTTACACAGCTCAATTAACAGGGTTGTAAATACTTTTTTATAGATAAAAAGTAACTGTTCAGTTGGTGCTCGGGGTGAAATAGCTTCGTAACAGGGGCCTCTGAATAGTGACGATAAAAAATCATATTTACGGTTGAGTTGTTACAAAGTGAGAGGAGAGAGCTGATGGGTATTGCAATCACCCTAAAAGAGTATTTCGATAATCATGGAACAGCCTATGAGTTGATTCCTCATCCAAGAACCACCTCTACACTGGAGAGTTCGGAAGTGGCTCATATTCCGGGTGATCGGATGGTGAAGGGGGTTCTTCTTGGTGACCAGGATCATTATCTGTTGGCACTGATCCCTGCAACACATCACCTTAATATCGGTCGAGTGAATCAGATTCTTGGCTGTAAATTGGAACTGATTACAGAAGACGAGCTGGCCAGTGCCTTCTCCGATTGTGAAGTCGGAGCGATTCCCCCGGTTGGCGAAGCTTATGGCATAGACACCCTACTCGACAGCAGCCTGGCTGATAAGAGTGAGCTCTACCTGGAGTCTGGTGATCACTCGGTATTGATTCGTGTAGCGGGAAGCACGTTCATGGATCTTGCAGGTAAAAGAGAGTCGGTAGCCATTAGCGAGCATCTCTGAGTAACGTTTTTTCAACAGAACGATTGCACATAGCCTGCTTCTGTTATACCCTTGCGCCTCGAAATTTGGAGAGGTGTCCGAGTGGCTTAAGGAGCACGCCTGGAAAGTGTGTATACGTTAGTAGCGTATCGAGGGTTCGAATCCCTCCCTCTCCGCCAGGCATAAAAAAACCCTGTCTTATGGCAGGGTTTTTTTATGCCTGGGGCAAATGGGGCTTTGGGGTGAGCTACGGGGGCAGTAATAAAGGTAGCGAACCCTTCAGCTTCACAGTGGTAAACATTTCACAATTTCCCTATTCTTAGCTTGCAGACCTCAACCATGATAAGGCCCATCAGAACTAATGATTATCGTCATCTCACCCGCTAAGACACTGGACTACGAAACACCCGCTCAGACCCCCAGCTTCACCCAGCCAGACTATTTAAACTCATCAAGTAGGCTGGTTGAGCAGCTGCGCCAACTCTCTGCTCTGGATATTGCAGAGATGATGAAGGTGAGTATGAAAATCGCAGAACTCAACTTTGAACGCTTCGGGGCGTGGAATAGGCCCTTCACGCAAAATAACAGTAAACAGGCACTGCTGGCTTTTAGGGGGGATGTCTATGCCGGTCTCAATGCCGCTGATTTTGATGAAGCGGATCTTCAATTTGCTCAAGACCACCTGCGTATCCTTTCCGGCCTCTACGGCCTGCTACGACCACTGGATTTGATGCAGCCCTACCGGCTGGAGATGGGGAGAAAGCTGGGAAAGCTGGAGACAGCCAAAGGCACTAGCCTCTATCAGTTCTGGGGGGAGACGTTGACCCAGGGCTTGAATAAGGTGCTGGCGGCACAGGCCAACCCAGTGTTGATCAACCTCGCCTCAAATGAGTATTTCAAAGCGGTGAAGCCACCACTGCTCAAAGGACGGCTGATCAATCCGGTTTTCAAAGAGCGTAAGGGGAGCGAGTATAAAATTATCGGTGTACACGCGAAAAAGGCCAGAGGCCTGATGAGCCGGTTTATTATAAAAAACCGCCTGCAAGAGCCTGATGCGCTGAAGATGTTTGTCAAAGCAGATTATCGCTACAATCCAGATCTCTCAGATGAGAGAGACTGGGTCTTTACTAGGAGCCAGTCCTATTCTCGGGCAGGCTCCTAGGAGCTTGTCCGAGAATAGGCGCCGTAGCGAGGGAAGTCCATTTCGAGTCATTTTTTTTTTCGGTCATTTGAGGCGAATAGTTACTCTTATTCAACGAAAATGAGCGGAAAAAAGGGCCGAAATGGGCTTTCCGCAGTAGGTGTCCTATTCTCGGGCAGGCTCCTAGAGGCTGATCTCTTCATGGATAGGTCTGAGATTGGCCGGTAAGCCTTCACCCGCTTGATGTTGGAATGTCAGGATTGCCCCCCCTGTTCCTCCATAGGTGGCAACTTTTCATCACCATGTAGCCTGAAGAGCATAAGAATCAGGAAGATTGAGAGGTAGATCATCGGTGAGAAGGTATCCGCCTTAACCAGCCAGAGATAATGCAGAACAGCGCCCAAACCACAAAAGTAAACCAATCGATGGAGATGCTTCCAGTGCTGCCCGCCGAGAAGACGAATGATCCTATTATGTGAAGTTGCAGCCAGTGGAATAAGCAACAGGAATGTCGTAAAGCCAACCGTAATGTATGGACGCTTAATTACGTCCGCAATAATAGATCCGAGATCAAAGCTCTGATCAAGCCAGATATATGTTGTGAAATGCAGCAACGCATAGAAAAAACTGTAAAGCCCGGTCATGCGCAGAAAATGTACAAACTCAGATATACCGGTAATCTTGCAAAGTGGTGTGATCGCAAGTGTCAGCAATAGTAATCGCAGAGCCCAAAGTCCCGTTTCGTGGGTGATGGTCTCCACAGGATTAGCCCCCAGGTCATCTGTTATACCGCGTAAAACCAACAAAACCAATGGCACCAGCAGCGCAATAAACATTGCCGGTTTAATCAGCCGGGTGATAATTTGTATACGCGTCATAAGTTTTAAAATCTTTTAAAATAACTTCTTCAGATCCATGCCATTATAGAGTGAAGCGACCTGGTCCGCATAACCGTTGAACATCTGTGTCTTCTGCTTCGACCAGTTACCGATTATCCGCTCCCTCTTCTGGCTCCAGCGTAGATGGTCCACGTTGGGATTTACATTGGAGTAGAAGCCATACTCTTCTGATTGAAGCTGATTCCAGGTCGAAACTGGCTGCTCTTCAGTAAAGCTGATACGAACAATGGACTTGATACTTTTGAAACCATACTTCCAAGGCACCACCAGTCGCAACGGTGCTCCATTCTGATTCGGCAGTTCAGCCCCATACATGCCCACTGCCAGCATGGTCAGTGGGTGCATGGCTTCATCAATCCTTAACCCCTCCCGATAGGGCCACTCCAGAACATCACGCTCCTGACCGGACATACGCTCCGCATCATGCAATGTATAGAAAGCGACATACTTCGCCTTAGACGTTGGCTGAAACCGCTTGAGCGCATCACCCAGTGAGAATCCCACCCAAGGGATCACCATAGACCAAGCCTCAACACAGCGCAGCCGATAGATACGTTCCTCCAGCGTATGGGGTCGCAGAATATCTTCCAGTGTATAGGTTCCCGGCTTCTCACAAGCCCCATCCACAGTGACAGACCAGGGTGAGACCTCAAAGACCTGGCTGTTATCTTTCGGGTCACTTTTACGGGTGCCAAACTCATAAAAGTTGCAATAGCTGGTGGCATCATCAAAATCCGTCAGCTTTTCATCGGTGTTGAATGGATACTTGGCCAGGGAGGAATAACTTTTTTTGTCCGGTGCAACCTCTGCCCACGACTGTTTACTCCAGGGTAAACTGATAACCGAAGCCGCAATGCCGATCCCCAGTAGACCGCTATCACGGATGAAAGCACGCCGGTTCAGATAAGTGGTCTGATCAGTAATCTCTGAAGGATTGATATCGTTAGGCTTTTTAATCACCATATTACTATTCTCATTGCAGTGTTTATTCTTACCACCCAGTATGGAAGATAATATGCTAAAAACGAATCTTGATTGTAACTATTCTGCTGGGTTTGAGGTTAGAGTCGGTTGCGTAGTGAAAAGGTGTATTTTCCATCAATCTTGGCGCAAAGCTTCCGCTCCTTACCCACATCCATGTGGGCAATCGAATCCGACCCCTGCCGTAGATAATGCATTCACGGATACCGTGCAATCATGTTATTTTACACATAGCGTGGTGGTAACGGGCAGCCGGAGCGCAACGTAGGCTGTCCAAGTGAGCGGTGACTTATCCTTATTCGTTAGTCGATATACTACTGTGGGTAGTTGTCATGGAAACCGTGATTTGACTCTGGCATTTCATTAGCTGTCTGACCAGGAATCTGGTGTTCTGTGTAAATGAGAAACTGCAACAATCAAGACTTCTTCCCGAACTTCAATATACTGATAAATAATACCATATGGGAATTTCTGAACCAAACACCTGCGAGAATATTTACCTATCATTTCGTATGAAAAAGGAAAATTGGTAATTCTCGTTTTAGAAAGTTCAACCTCAGTTAAAAATCAAAATCCTAAGCCACTTTGTACTGACTCATAATACTCAAAAGCATCATCTAGCTCTGCTTCTGCTACTTTAAGAAAAGTTACCTTCACGTTCTACGGTACTTATCAAAGACCTTTTCTGCTGGATTAGTTTCAACTTGACCTTTTTTATATGCCTCAACACGTGAGTCTGCTTCTTTTGCCCACAGAGCATCAATTTTTGAGTCTGGTCTATCAAGGCTAAAAAGTAGTTTCTCTGCGATAGTTGCACGCTCTGATGCACTTAGCTCAAGAGCTTGGTCTATAATCATATTTGCTGAACTTGTCATAATATAAATCCTCTGTCTGGATTTTAGCATATTGCAAACTTTCTTGAGTCTAACGGATAGGGCTAACCCGAAAACGGCCATACACCAGAACTCGTTAAAGCGAGGGCGTATTTAGGCCCACAAGCACTTGTAGATGGACAAGCCCTAGCTGGCCGTTTGTCGGGTTCAGCCGCTGGTTATGCATTTGTTTCTACCATTTCTACCTCAATTGTATCGGCACTAAAATCTTGCGCATGAGGCCAGACAACGCCGCCAAAAGCAGGTTTTACTTGCCTAAAATAGCTCTCTTTTTTTAATTCTGTAAATATCCCTTTGTTTAAGTATGGCGACACATCAAACTCGCCAGACTTGCCACTTGACATTTTGACGAATAGCACATGATTTTCTCTTGTCTCTACTGTAATAACTTTATTCATAATTGTCTAACTTCAGTGGATCTATCTTGAATAGCTCCTGACCTTCTATTGCTAGTTGCGAATCAGCCATCAAATCATCTCTATTAATTTCGATCCATGCCTGCACTAATTTCATTTTTTTTCTTTGGCAAATTGCCTTGAAGAATCTTCCCATCATCAATAAATATGACTGCCGATTTTTCACCATAGTGTGCATGTATATGCGGAAGATGATGCTTCTTATCATCAAAGCAAAACATGTATATGATTATTCCATAAAACAACGATATTGCTGGCATTGTTTAC
>JBEVXV010000700.1:0-12638 GCA_040505915.1 Sedimenticola sp.
GGAATATCGTTATGGGAGTCACTGTAGAAATGACTTCCTTGAAGATCCGCTCCTTGCTGTTTCAGCCACTGCTCAAGCCGTTCCACTTTCCCATGTTGAAAACAGGGGATACCGGCCACTTCGCCGGTGTAGCGTCCATCAACTATCTCCGGCTCGGTCGCCAGTAGGTGATCCATACCCAAGGCATCGGCTATCGGACGTGTGACGAAGGCGTTGGTAGCGGTGATGATCATCAGTGTGTCGCCAGCACGGCGGTGCTTCTCTACTAGCGCTTTTGCTGCATTAAGAATAATAGGTTCGATCTTTATTCGCATAAATTCATCCCTGAGAGTGAAGAGCCGGTCCTGCGGGTTCTCCTTCAGGGGCTTTAGGGAGAAACGGAGGAACTCTAAGATATCGAGCTCGCCATCCTTGTATTCCTGGTAGAAGCGTTCGTTTTCGCGCGCATAGTGTTCTTCGTCCACTACCCCCTGTTCGGCGAGAAAGATGCCCCAGAGGTAGTCGGAATCACCCGCCAGTAGGGTGTTGTCTAGATCAAAAATGGCCAGTGGCAAGAGGTGCCTCCCTATTTCATACGAAAAAAGCCTATTTTATCTTAACTTGGGTTGGTGCGGGTAGTTGCCGTGTGGCAGGAGAGTGTGGAACAATCGGCGACGTAACTATTTAGCTATACTTACACCGACCCCAATGAATAATTTAAGGAACCTTTGAACAAGCCATGACCGATTGTCTTGCACCCAGTAGATGCAATATCTGCGTTGAAACGCTTGCTAATAGCCTGCTATCAGCTGCGATTTTCACCTTGGTCTTGCGCCTCCTGAGCACAATTCAATTCGGCCAGACTTATTCAGAGGTTCCTTAATAGGTTTTCCCTGTGATTGATTCAGAAGGCTATAGACCTAACGTCGGTATTATTCTCAGCAACAATGAAAGAGAGTTGTTTTGGGGGCGTCGTGTGGGGCAGAATTCCTGGCAGTTCCCCCAAGGGGGAATTAATGCGAATGAGACCCCTGAGCAGGCGATGTACCGGGAGTTGGAGGAGGAGGTCGGGCTCAAACCCCATCAGGTTGAGATCATCGGAGTTACCAGTGAGTGGCTGAAATACCGCTTGCCTAAGCGCTACCTTCGCCACAATGCCCAGCCACTGTGCATTGGTCAGAAGCAGATCTGGTTTCTGCTGCGAGTGCTCTGCAAGGAGACAGATTTTTGTCTTGACCACTCCCCTAAGCCGGAGTTCGATGGTTGGCGTTGGGTAAAGTATTGGAAACCCCTGAGGGAGGTTGTCTATTTCAAAAAGGGGGTTTATAGCAAAGCTTTGGAAGAGCTGGGGCCGTTACTATT
The DNA here is from genome assembly GCA_040505915.1 of Sedimenticola sp. Classification (GTDB taxonomy): domain Bacteria; phylum Pseudomonadota; class Gammaproteobacteria; order Chromatiales; family Chromatiaceae; genus Vondammii. The sequence goes on from JBEVXV010000700.1 coordinate 1,342, forward strand.
TCCCGAAGGGGTGCCTGTGCGCTCACAGGCCAACTTTCTGCGCAAGAATAGGCGTTAGGGAATCTTTGAAGGTAACTACTCAGTGGTCTCTGTTACGAGGCTATTTTTACGGCAGGGGTCGGAGTCGATTGCCCACGTCCATGTGGGCAATCGACTCCGACCCCAAGCGCACACTTCACGCCGTCCAACTGCGGATTCTAGGTTTAACTCTCTGTTCTTTGTTATTTGGCACCTTTTTTTCATACTAGGCTTACCGTAGATGCTTGAGACACTGCACAGGATTGTTAAAAAGGTAAACGCCGCTCCAGACCTGAGTGATGCGCTGTCGATTATTGTGCGGCTGGTGAAGGAGGCGGTCGCTGCCGATGTCTGCTCTGTCTATCTGACCGACTTTGAACGACGTTGTCACGTTTTGCGTGCCACTGATGGTCTGCATCAGGAGGCCGTTGGCAAGGCGAGTCTGCCTCTCTATCGGGGCTTGACCGGTTTGGTCTGTGAGCGTGCTGAGACGATCAATCTGGATGATGCAACCAGCCATCCACGCTACCTCTTTATCAGCGAGACCGGTGAGACCCGCTATCACGGTTACCTTGGGGTGCCGATCATTCAGCACCGTAAGGTACTCGGTGTGCTGGTAGTGCGGCGGGAAGAGGTGCAGCGATTCAATAATGATGAGGTGACGTTTCTCTTCACCCTGGCGGCACAGCTGGCCGGTGCCATTACCCATGCCCGAGCCAGTGGTGACCTGAATGTAATAGAGGCGTCACCGGATGCGCCCAAACGTTTCCTCAGGGGGCGGCCCAGTGCCTCGGGAGTGGCTATTGGCACGGCGGTAGTGGCCTACCGCTTAGCTGATCTTGCAGCGGTTCCTGACCGCAGCGTGGAAGATCCCGATAAGGAGATTACAGATTTCCATACGGCGGTCACTAAGGTCGAAGAGGATCTGCGAAGGTTGCAGGCCAGCCTCGATAAGGAGCTGCCTCCCGAAGATCTGGCTATGTTCGATGCTCTGCTGCTGATGCTGGGTGGAGATACCCTGGTAACTGAGACCGTGGAGCGGATCAAACAGGGGCAGTGGGTTCAATCGGCACTGCACCACACGGTGGAGAAACACGCCCAACTGTTTGACAATATGGTTGATGCTTACCTGCGTGAGCGGGCCTCTGATATACGTGATCTCGGTCGGCGAATTCTCATGCACCTGCAGAGCGAACGGTCAGAGGATAGAGTCTACCCTGAGCAGACCATCCTGGTGGGAGGGGATGTGAGTGCGCTACAGCTCGCAGAAGTGCCCAAGGGATGCTTGGTCGGCGTTGTTTCGGCGAAAGGTTCCGGCTCCTCTCATGTGGCGATCCTGGCCCGGGCGATGGGTGTACCGGCGGTAATGGGTGTTATCGACCTACCGGCAGGTCGTGTCGAAGGACATGAAACCATCATTGACGGCTACCGTGGGCGTGTTTATCTCTCACCGGTAAAGCAGGTGAAGCTGAAGTATGCGCGTTTAGCCCGTGAAGATAGAGAGCTCTCCGAGGAGTTGGAACAGATACGCGGATTACCTGCGGAGACATCGGATGGTTCCACGGTGCCGCTCTATCTTAATACCGGTCTTATTTCAGAGCTGAGTCAGTTGGGGACAAATGAGTCGGAAGGGATTGGGCTTTACCGTACAGAGCTGCTCTACATGGTACGCGACCGCTTTCCTGGAGAATCGGAGCAGGCTGAGAGTTATAGCCGTGTGCTCAAGTCGTTCGCCCCCAATCCGGTTATCTTGCGAACCCTCGATATTGGTGGTGATAAGCCCTTATCCTATTTTCCCGTGGAGGAGTCCAATCCATTTCTTGGTTGGCGTGGTGTCCGTATCTCACTCGATCATCCAGAGATTTTTATCACCCAGATTCGTGCCATGCTGCGGGCCTCGGTAGGTAACGATAACCTGCAGATCATGCTGCCGATGATCAGCGCCATCTCCGAAGTCGATGAGTTGATGCTGCTGATTCAGCGTGCTTTCGATGAGCTGGAAGAGGAGGGTTACAAGGTGATTTTCCCCAAGATAGGGGTGATGATCGAAGTACCCTCTGCGGTCTATCAGATAGAGGCGCTGGCGCGGCGGGTCGATTTTCTTTCGGTAGGAACCAACGACCTCACCCAGTATCTACTGGCGGTGGACCGTAATAATCCTATGGTGGCGGATCTCTACGATGAGCTGCACCCATCAGTACTGCAGGCCTTGGTAAGGATTGTTGAGGGTGCGGCGGTGTATAACCGGCCGGTAAGTGTCTGTGGTGAGATGGCAGGCAATCCCCTGGCCACTGTACTGCTGCTGGGGCTGGGGGTAGACAGCCTGAGTATGAGTGCGGGCAGCCTGCTTAAGGTGAAGTGGGTGATCCGTAATGTCAGTCGTTCCCGCTCACGCCACCTTCTCAAAGCGGCGCTTCGCATGGAGTCACCCCAGCAGGTGAGGCAGCTGATGGAAAATACACTTGATGAGATGGGCTTGGGTGGGTTGGTTAGGCCAGGGAAGTAGCTAAATTCGGCTGCACCTGTTCCGTTTCAGATACCAAGATGCATGATTTTAGAGCGCGTTGATCCGCTCTCTAGTAACTTCTCAAAAAGTCCGTGCCATAGGGGGGGCCGTAACACCTTTTCAGGAGACGCGGTGAATAGATCCCTGTACGCTCACAGCAGCATCCCTGCTGCTGTACCTCCTGAAAAGGTGTCACTGCACCCACCTGAAAGTTATCCATCTGCACTGGGTTATTGAGAAGTTACGCTCTCTATAGAGTCACTTTTTAATTGTAGGAGCGCTTTATTGAAGCACGATGAAACAACCGCCATGGTGCAAATATCCATTGCGCTTCAAGAAAGCGCACCTACAGAGAAGTGCGCCATAAAGTATGATTCGATTGGAAACCGCTCATATCGGTAGGTTTTCTTTCCCTGGTAGATTACTACCAGTAGCGTACCCGGCCAGTATCAACGTGAACGAAGTCGGAGCCCGCGTAGAGACCGACACCTCCCGCCCTCTCAGCTTTTGCCGCTCGGTGGAGCGCTCTCAGATCTCGTCCCGGCAGGCGGATATCTATAGCCTTGCCATCCATATGCAGGCTGCGTTTTGCCACACCGCCGCTTTTCGAGCGCAGCATATTGTTGGTCTTTGGCGAACGATAGCCGGAGATGATGTGAAAAGGTTTACGGCTATCGAGTTGTAGCTGTAGCCGGTGCAGTAGATTGAGCAGCTCGGGATCTATAGTGTGGCTATCGCCGGTGCGGTGATCCCTCAGCAGTTGCTTGACCTCCCTTAGCCCATCCTCGATATACGCTCCATCTGCCCAATAGGTAACCTTCAGCTGCTCACCTGTATGGGTGTGGTGAAAGGCGAGTTGGCGCTCGGGAATCACTGCTGCATTGGAGAGAGAGGGGGGGAGTATCAGGCCGGCGGCAATACAGCTACTACCGGCCAGAAATCGGCGCCGGCTGAAGCTAACCTTCGGCTCTATCTGGCTGATTTTTTTATTGGATCCGAGCAATCTTATGACTCCGAATAAGATTTTGATTCATTTAGGTATTGTCTGTTTTCCCCTTGTATATGGAGAGGGTATCTCAATTACCGGTATATTTCCACAATGAACAGGGTAAATAGATGAACTTGCTCGCTTTTTTGGTTAATAGATCGCTTTCTTGGCGGCTATTTAGCTGCACCATGAAGATCTTCGGCAGGGAGGTGCGAAGTCGTTTGCTTCGGGATTGTTGAAAAGCTGCCGATTATCGATGCAGTCGATACCGGCCTGAAGCTCTGCTGAGGCTCCTTAGGCTTACTTTTGTGTGGCTTCGATTCGATAGGCCAGGGCAGGTGATGGTGGCGTCGCTTGAGGGAGTAGTGCCTGTATCAGCGGTTTATTGAGTTTATAACTGTCTGGGCGGAACTGGACCGTACCAAACTCATCCACCCAGCTGGTGAGGTAGACGAGATAGATTGGCACTGGCTTGGGTAGGGTTGTTTTACGGGTTTCACCCGTAGCAATCTGCTCGGCCAGTGAGGTCTCAAGGGTCTGGGCACTCTCCCCCAGTAGCATTTCAGCCAGTTGCAGGGGATGTTCAACGCGGATGCAGCCCGAGCTAAAGGCTCGGAGATCACGATCAAAAAGCTGTCGCGAAGGGGTGTCGTGAAGATAGATGTTATAGGGATTGGGCATATAGAACTTTAGCTTACCCAGGCTGTTGTGATCTCCGGGGTGTTGCCGCAGGGTGAAGGGGAAGTTATTCCTGTTGTAGCTGCTCCAGTCGAGCTTCTCTATATCTTCGACACGCCAACCACTCTCCGTTCTTCGTAGAACATCAATGTTTTTGCTGGCCAGGTAGTTATTGTCTCGCCGCTGTAGTGGTAACAGGTCAGTGACGGCAATGCTTTTTGGCACGGTCCAATCCGGGTTGACCACCAGGTGGGTAATTCGACTGTTGAAGGAGGGGGTTCTGCGCCACCGCTTGCCGCTGATGCTTCGCTTCACCAGAGAGGTCTGGCCACCCTCCACCAGTCGCACTTCGTATCCGGCTGTATTCACCAGCAGGTAGCGCTTGCCCAGTTGATGGGGGAGCCAACGCCAGCGCTCCAGGTTGGCGCGCAATTGATCAACACGAAAGGCTACAGGCAGGTTCATCGCCTTCCTGGTTTTGGGACCCACTTCACTATCCATCTCCAGTCCATTGCGAAGCTGAAAATTTGCCACCGCTGTACCAAGCTCACCATCAAATACCCGTGGATCATCTGGAATCGTACCCAGATAATCGCCCTCTATGATGAGTCGTTTTCGTAGCAAGGGAACGGTTTGACTGATATCTCCGGGGTGGAGAGTGGGGCCGTCAGGCAGCGTTGGCCAGCCGCCTGAGGCAGCGATCTGCTGGTAGAATTTCAAGGCCGATTTAAGTGCTATATAGAATGAGTCTTTGGGTGCCAGGTTAGCGAAGAAGTTCTCCAGCGTACCGCTGCTCAAGCTCTGGTGGAGCAGGCGGGGTACGTCGAAGGGCTCCTGTTCAATCTGCCAGAGGGGATCAATGGTGCTCTGAGAGTGACGCCCCACACGCAGGTCACGCGCAAGATTGATGGCGGCGCTGGAGAGCAGAGCATCGGCCTGGGCTGCCTCTGCCGGGTTTGTTGCCGGTTGAAGGGCGCGTAGGGCTGAGAGGTGGTAATCCTCAGGATTCAGCCCTTCACTGCCTGCCGTAGTGATCCACTTGATCAGCACCTGAGCCTGGTCGTTTGTGTTTAGACCGTTATGCCAGAGTGGTTGCAGGTTGCTAACGAGGTAGAGTTCACCCAAGTGGGTCCAGTCCGGACTAGCTCTTTGAGCAGCAGCACTGTTATCAGTGGGGTCAGCTTCAAGCACCACGCTGCTATCTGTTCCACTGGCAGTAGTCGTCAGGAGTAACAACAGAGGTAGTAAATAGAGTTTTTTTATCTTATGTGTTCGCATTGATCTCTATAAGAATGGCGAGTCATTACTATTCAGTATAGACCGGGATGGTTATTTCGGGCCGGAAAATAACAGCAATGGAAAAGATGTTTTTTCTATTCAAATATTGAATCAAGTAGCCCAACCTTCTCCCATGATAAAAATAGCCTCATATGAGAGACCGCTAAATAGTTGCACCAAAACTTGAGTTAAGTAGGCACGTTCCTAAATATATCCTTCAGTGTGCCGATTTATTGTCTATAGTCAGGTGAGATTAGAGGCGATTTAATGGGCGGAGGGAGACAGATGAATATCAATATATTTTTCGATATTTTGTTTAGTGCGGCGCAGGGAGCGGTCGTTTATGAGTGAAACCACCCACACCACAACTCAGTCGCCATCTTTTAGCCACCGTAAATCCCTCAACCATACCCTGATGGCCTGGTTCCTGCTGCTTGCCCTGGTGCCTATGATCTTGATCGCCACAATCAGTTACCAGCAGGCGAATACCAGCCTTAAACGGGCTGCCGCTGAACAGCTGTCACACTCTGCTGAAGCGAAAGTGGCCTTTCTCAAGAGCTGGTTTGATCACCGTTTTATGGATATCAAGAGCCAGGCAGAGGCAGAACATAATGCGGACCTGCTGATACAGTTAAGTGAGGGATTGCAGCAGAGCGGCATGAGTCCGCAAGCGTATGTTAAGAGCCCTGGCTGGTCACAGCGGGTGGAAACGGCACAACACGATATCGTCACCCTCTCTCGTCACTATGACTATATCTACGATCTATTTTTGATCGATACTGAGGGGAATATACTCTACAGCGTAGCCCACCAGTCAGATCTTGGAGCCAACCTTTTTACCGGATCCCTGGCGGCTACCCGCTTTGCCCATAGTGTGAAGCAGAGTTTTGAAAGTGGGCAGCCACGCTTTTCAGATTTTGAATACTATGCACCCAGCAACAACAAGCTAACCGGATTTCTCACCGCTCCGCTGCTGGATGGATTCAGCCGTAAAGTTGGCTCGTTTGCAATTCAGGTTGATGTTGAGCGCATCATTGAGCAAGTCACCGCGAGTCAAAAGAGTGACAGCTCTTTAACTAATTATCTGGTGGGAGAGGATGCTCTTCTTCGCACCACTATCAATAATCAACAGCGTGATGTGCTGGAGAGAGTTATTGATACGGAGCAGTTCAGGCTCTGGCAGAGTGAACACGGTGAAGGGAGCAAGGAGCACGCGTATCAACAGGAGATGGCCTTTGAGTACCTGGGCCCCAGTGGTAAAGAGGTGATTGGGATACATCAACCGATAAATCTGCCGGGAATTCGCTGGGTGATGATCAGTGAAGTTGATCGGAGTGAAGCGCTGGCGGCCGCCAATTGGCTGGGAGTAGTGATATTTGCGCTGGTGATACTCACCAGCTTACTGACAGCCGCGGTGGCCTTCTATCAGTCCAGGCGCATTACCCTCCCTATCATACAGTTGGCTGATGCCAGCATTGCAGATGCGGCGGGGGAGATGGTGCAACCGGTGGTGGTAAAGGCAAATAACGAGATTGGGCAGCTGGCACAGGCCTTCAACCATATGCGGATGACGCGCCTAGCCCATGATCAAGCGTTGGTGCAAAGCCATAATGAGACAGAGAAGGCGCTGGCCGACCTGGCTGAGCAGAAGTTTGCCCTTGATCAGCACGCTATTGTGGGTATCACGGATGTTCGGGGAAACATCACCTTCGCCAATGACAAGTTTAGCGAAATAAGTGGTTACGGCCGTGAAGAGTTGATCGGGAAAAATCATCGTATTCTCAACTCAGGTTATCATGACACCGCTTTTTTTCGTGAGATGTATCGCACCATTGCCAGTGGCAAGGTGTGGCACGGTGAGGTCTGCAATAAGGCAAAAAATGGACGTATCTATTGGGTGGACACTACCGTAGTACCTTCTAAAGACGATGATGGTAAGCCTAAAAGCTATGTCGCGATTCGTGCTGAAATCACCAATCGAAAACTTGCCGAGCAGGCGATGCAGGAAGCGAAAGAGGAGGCGGATGCTGCCAACCAGGCCAAGAGTGAATTTTTGGCCAATATGAGTCACGAGATCCGCACCCCGATGAATGGGGTAATCGGCATGACCAACCTGTTGCTGGATACAGAGTTGACCCAGGAGCAGGACTCCTTTGCCAAGACGGTGAAGCGCAGCGGAGAGTCCCTGCTCAGTATCATCAACGACATCCTCGACTTCTCCAAGATTGAGGCGGGCAAGCTTGACCTTGAGCTGCTGGAGTTTGATCTGGGTGGTCTGATGGAGGAGTTTGCCGCTACGCTTGCTTTCCGTGCAGAAGAGAAGGGGTTGGAGCTGATCTGTCCCGCCAACCCAGTGCTACGCCACTGGTATAAGGGTGACCCTGGGCGTATTCGCCAGATACTGAATAACCTGGTGGGCAACGCCCTGAAATTCACCGAAGAGGGTGAAGTAGCGGTCCACTACGAACTGAAGGCGTCGCGAGGTGAGTGCAGCCTGTTGCACTTTACGGTGACAGATACTGGTATTGGGCTCACTGCCGAGCAGCAGCAAAAACTATTTCAGAAGTTCACTCAGGCCGACAGCTCGACCACCCGTCAGTATGGCGGCACCGGATTAGGCCTCTCCATCAGCAAGCAGCTGATTGAGTTAATGGGGGGAGAGATCGGTGTTGAGAGCATACCGGGTAAAGGCTCCACCTTCTGGTTTACCCTGGAACTCCCTCATGCGGAGAGCCAAGAGCCAGCGCGGAAAGTCGCAGACCTGAATCGACAGCGGGTGCTAGTGGTGGATGACAACGCCACCAACCTTCAATTGCTCGATGCGGTACTTAACGCCTGGAATGTGAAGCACGGTCTTGCGGCGGGTGGTCAGATAGCACTACAAGCCCTCTATGATGCGGTTGAGGAGGGTCGGCCCTACACCATCGCTCTACTCGATATGCAGATGCCGGGGATGGATGGAGTCCGTCTGGGCGCGCTAATCAGAGATGAGAAACTGCTGGGCGATACCCGCTTGGTGCTGCTTACCTCCCAGGGGCGACGAGGGGATGCGCAGAAGATGCTGGAAGCGGGTTTTTCCGGTTACCTCAGTAAACCCATTAATCAGTCTGAACTCTACAGCGCTCTGCTCCAGGTAGCCGGTATAGAGAAGGAGGGAGAGCGCCTGATTACCCGCCATACCGCCCGTGCCAGCCAGCAGTTCAACGCCCGTGTGCTGGTTGTTGAAGATAACGCTACTAATCAGGCGGTGGCGCGGGGTATGTTATTGAAATTTGGTATACACATTGACTTGGCAGCCAATGGGGAAGAGGCGCTTAGTGCGCTCAAGATGATCCCCTATGACTTGATCTTTATGGACTGCCAGATGCCGGTAATGGATGGTTACCAGGCTACCCGGCAGATCCGTAATCCGCAATCGGCTGTGAAAAATCATGCTCTCCCTGTGATCGCTATGACTGCCAACGCCATGCAGGGGGATCGTGAGCGCTGCCTTGATGCAGGAATGGATGATCACATTGCCAAACCGGTAGACCCGGGGAAACTCCGTCAGGCGCTGGAGCGATGGCTGCCAGGGCGTTGCCAAGCTACTATCACTACAGAGGCGGGTAGAGAGGGGGCAGATCATCTCCAAATGGAAGATGATCGGGCGTCTGAGCAACCGATATTTGACTATGGCGACATAAGCAAACGTCTCATGGGTGATGAGGATTTGATTCGAACTATTGCCGAGGCATTCCTAACCGACATGAAGGTGCAAATTGACGAGCTGAAAGTGCTGGTCAGCAGTGAAAACGTTGAGCAGGCGACCGCGCAGGCACACAAAATAAAGGGCGCTTCCGCCAATGTCAGTGGAATGGCCCTCAGCGCTCATGCGCAGATGATGGAGGAGGCTGGCAAGGAGGGAGATTTGGAAATTATTCGTGAAGGGCTGCCTGAGCTGGAGAGTCGCTTAGCACAGCTAAAGGAAGTCATGGAGGAGAAACTGTTTTGAAACTACTGATCGCAGAAGATGATCTCACCTCACGCGCCATGCTCACCGCTGTTGCAAAAAAGTGGGGATTTGAGCCAATAGCGGTAGAAGATGGTGAGGCGGGCTGGCAGGTGTTGCAGGAAGAGCAGCCACCACGTCTGCTGCTGCTCGACTGGGAGATGCCGAAACTAGATGGCCTCGCCTTATGTGAGCGCATACGCAGCCATGAGAGCAGCAACCCGCCTTACATCATCCTTTTGACAGGTCGCACCGAGACAGACGATATTGTTGCCGGACTCGATGCCGGTGCCAATGACTACATCGCCAAGCCTTTTGAAAACTCAGAACTGCAAGCCCGGCTACAAGTCGGCCGGCGCATGCTTAAACTGCAGTCGGAGTTGATCAATGCAAAGGAGGCCTTGGCTTTTCAGGCTACCCACGATGCATTGACCGGGTTACTCAACCGTGGCGCCATCATGGAGGCACTGGATATAGAGATGGCGCGCGCCCAGCGCCAGCGTCACACCCTATGCGTTGGTCTATGCGATATTGACCACTTCAAGCGAATCAACGACACCTATGGTCACCTTGCAGGAGATGCCATATTGCGTGAGGTAACCCAGCGCCTATCCAGCGCACTCAGACCCTACGACCAGATCGGCCGCTATGGAGGGGAGGAGTTCCTGATTCTGCTGGATGCACCCAAAGATCAGGCGCATAAACAGTTTGATCGGTTCCGTCAGGTTATCGCACAAGCGCCCTTTGACTATGAGCAGACCAGCCTGGTGGTGACTATCAGTTGTGGTGTATCGATCTTTATTCCACCCCAAGATGAACTGGATGAATCTCAACTGCTTGGTGCTGCTGATATTGCACTGTATGAGGCCAAGGAGACGGGACGGAATCGTACTGTTATTGCCACACCCCCATCTTGAACTTAAGGTGCTTCTGAGAAACGGCTCTTCAAGCCGCGTGGTTTAGTTTGGCTGCTTTAGCTGCCTCTACCTCTTCAGCGGAGTAGGACTTGCCCGACCAAAGCCTCTCGTAAGCGATCTTTTCATTACCGTTTTCACACAGCTGACTTTCGTCTCTTGATCTATACAGCAGAAACCAACCGCAGGAGCACTTTTTTGAAGCGAAAAGAAAGGGACCGCAGTTATCGACTGTGAAGATAATAGGCAAACAGTACCGGGTGCTCTGCTTTGAGTGCGGCACGGTACTCGGGGCAGAGCTGCTCCTGTTCGCTGTGGATAAGGTGGTAGAGAGTGAGAAAACCTGAGGGGGGGTTGAGCTGGATGAGCTGCTTTTTGCTAATACCTATTATCTGTGCCGGTCTCTCTATCATAAGCCATGCCGGAAAATCCTGGTCTTCAAGGTCACTATCGAGGTCAAGGAACTGTCGCCACCACTGTCGGAGTGTGCCGCCGATTTCATTGACGCTGGCATCTATCTGATCGCTGAATGCCCAGCAGATGCGAAGTAGATCGAGTAGGGTGTCGTTAGCCTGATGGCGCTTGCTTGTGGCGATGGCGTGGCGTCGAAGTAGCGGCGGTTGGTTGCGCCACTCATCGGTCTCTTCTACCGCTTGGATGACCGCTTCCCACTCTCCACACTTACCGTAGAATAGACTCTTATGGCTGTCGGGCGTGCGTGGGTCGAAGGGGGTTTGGGCCAGCGTCTCTGCTCCTCGGTGCCACAAGGGGGCGAGGTAGTTGTCGGCGGATCTGCCGAGATGCTCATGGGCCAGGGGAGCAATTTTATCGTGCAGCTGTTGCGGAAATGCGCTGTCAGCGGTGTACTCCTGATCCATTGCCGCCTCAATCAGGGTGAGCAGTGGATCTATCTTGGTGTGCAGCGGG
>JBEVXV010000701.1:0-8847 GCA_040505915.1 Sedimenticola sp.
CTTCGCGGGTCATGATCTGTGCAACGTACATTGCTTTCTATTCGCTCCTAAGTTAGTGCCCATCAAAAAACAGCACATTTTGGACGCAGAGACCGCACACACCCGGGGTCGGAGTCGATTGCACTGAAATAGCGGGTATTTCCCAACACATTCAACGCAATCGACTCCGACCCCTACCGTACTCCGCGTCCCGTTTTTATTTTCACACCCGGGGTCGGAGTCGATTGCACTGAAATAGCGGGTATTTCTCAACATACTCAACGCAATCGACTCCGACCCCTATCGTATGTTATTTCCAGACGAACGCTAATACCCCAGATACGCCCGCTGCACCGCCTTATCCTTAAGCAGATCATCGGCGGCGGCGGTGAGCACCACCCGCCCAGTCTCCAGGACATAGCCGCGGTCGGCAATACCGAGTGCGGCGCGGGCGTTCTGTTCCACCAGCAGGATGGTAACCCCTTTTTCGTTCAGTTCCCGCACCACCCGGAAGATCTCCTTCACCAATAGCGGCGCCAGCCCCATAGAGGGTTCATCGAGCAGTAGCAGGCGCGGGCGGCCGAGCAGGGCGCGGCCCATGGCGAGCATCTGCTGCTGCCCGCCGGAGAGGGTGCCGGCGGCCTGCCGGTACTTCTCCTTGAGAATCGGAAAGAGGGTGTAGATCTTCTCTAACTCCCCCTCAAGCCACCCTTTATCCCGCCGCTGAGAGTAGCCGCCGAGGCGCAGGTTGTCATCCACACTTAGAGGAGGGAACACCTGACGCCCCTCTGGGACGTGGCAGATGCCGGATGCCACCACCTTGTGAGAGGGGAGTCGGGTGATATTCCGGCCGTCAAAATGGATCGTGCCGCCACTTGCTTTCTGCACACTTGAGATGGTGTGCAGCAGGGTGGTTTTGCCGGCGCCGTTGGCGCCCACCATGGCGACCAACTCCCCTTCATCGACCTCCAGGCTGATCTCATGAAGCGCCTGGATCGGGCCATAATGGGAGGAGAGTTTCTCCACTCTGAGAAGATGCTCAGACGGCATACTGCACCTCACCACCCAGATAGGCCTGGATCACTTTCTCGCTGTTCTGAATCTCATGGGGTGTTCCCTCGGCCAGGCGGCTGCCGTAATCGAGTACCAGAATAAGGTCTGACACCTGCATCACCAGCCCCATGTTGTGCTCCACCAGTAGCACCGTTATCCCCGACTCACTGATGCGGCGAATCAGGCTCTGCATCTCCAGGGTCTCGGTGTCATTGAGACCGGCCGCCGGTTCATCCATCAACAGCAGCTTCGGTTTTGCCGCCAGGGCGCGGGCAATCTCCAGGCGTTTCAGCACACCGTAGGGGAGGGCATCGGCCTGCTGGTCGATATAGGGTTCCAGGTTACAGAAGCAGAGGGCGTCCCGGGCCCACTCCCGTGCCTGCCGCTCCTCCCGCAGAATTGATGGCAGGCGCAGGGCGGTGTTCCAAAGGCGCCCTTTGGTGCGCAGGTGACAGCCCACCATGATGTTATCCAGCACACTCATGTTGAAAAACATCTGTAGGTTCTGGAAGGTACGTGAGATACCGGTCTCGGCCACTCCGTGGGGCGGCTTGCCGATCAGCTCCTCTCCTTCGAAGAGGATCTTCCCTTCGTCCGGGTGATAGATACCGCAGAGCATATTGAAAAGGGTGGTCTTGCCAGCGCCGTTGGGGCCGATCACCGAGTAGACCTGGCTCTCCGGCACCTCGAAGTGGAGGTCGGCGATGGCGGTGACGCCGCCAAAGGACTTGGTCAGATCACTGACTTCAAGCAGCGCCATGACTCTCCTCCACACTGCTGTTGGCGGCAGTTTTTTTCCTGGTGAGCTTGCGCAATAGTGCCTGCAGGCCGGGAAAAAGCCCCTGGGGCAGGAAGATCATCATCAGCATCAGGATGGCACCGAAGATCATCACCTCGTAATCCTCAAACACCACCAGCAGCTCGGGCAGGAAGGTGAGGATAACGGCGCCGATAATGGCACCCCAGGTGGAGGCCATGCCACCCAGTACCACCATGGTGACCAGCTCGATAGAGAAGAAGAAGCTGAAGGAGTCGGGGCTGATAAATGCCTGCTGGTGGGCAAACAGGCTGCCAGCCACAGAGGCGATCAGTGCCGCCAAGACAAAAACGCCGGTCTTGCCAGCGGTGGTATCTATACCCATCATCTCCGCTGCAGTCTCCGAACCGTGGAGGGCGCGCAGAGCACGGCCACTGCGGGAGTCGATGATGTTGAGCGCTGGCAAGACCGTCAGCAGCAGCGCGGCGCCGATCACCATATACCAGCGCAGGTCACTGTCCACCGCCCAACCGAAAATGGTGAGCACCGGGATATCACCAAGGCCGTCCGGACCACCGGTAAAATGCTCCGCCTGCACCAGAAGGATATTGACGATGATGCCGAGACCGAGGGTGGCCATCGCCAGATAGTGCCCCTTGAGGCGCAGAATCGGCCGCGCCACCATAAAGGCGATGGAAGTCGTTACCACAATACCCGCCGCCACGGCGGGCCAGGGGCTCCAGCCGTAGCGGGTGGTGAGGATGGCGGAGCTGTAGGCGCCGAGCCCGAAGAAGGCGGCGTGACCGAGGGAGATCTGCCCGGCGTAACCCATCAACAGGTTGAGCCCCACTGCCAGAATGGCGTTGAGACCGGCGGTGACCGCTACCACGGTGACGAAATAGTTATCGGGAAAGACGATCGGCAACAGAACAATCAGCGCCGTCAGTGAGTAGAAGCCGCCCAGTCGTCTCATACCCGCTCCACCGATGCCTTGCCGAACAGTCCGCTGGGGCGGAAGAAGAGCACCAGCAGCAGGATGATGAAGCCAATGGCGTCCTTGTAGCCGGAGGAGATGAGCCCGGCGGAGAGTGACTCGATCAGCCCCAGCATCAGGCCGCCGGCCACCGCGCCCATGGGGTTGCCCATACCGCCGAGAATGGCGGCGGAGAAGCCCTTGAGGCCGAGCATCACCCCGGCGTCATAGGAGGTGAAGGTGATTGGTGCAACGAGAATACCGGCCATGGCGCCGAGAAGGGCGGAGAGGCCATAGGCGATCAGCATCATCAGGCCGACGTTGATGCCCACCAGGTGGGCTGCGGTGCGGTTGCATGAGCAGGCGAGGATCGCCTTGCCCGGCGTTGTGTGGTTGAAAAAGTAGTGGACACCCAGCACCATCAGGGCGGCAACTCCCATGACCCAGAGGCTCTGGGGCAGCAGCGTCGCTTGACCCAGGTGAATAGGGGTCTCACCGGAGAAGTGGGGCATGGCGAAAATATCTTTGCCCCACACCAACAAAGCGACGCCACGGAGGAAGATGGAGGCGCCGATGGTGATGATAATGGTGGTCACCACCGATGCCCCCCGGGCCGGTGCGATGGCAAAGCGCTGCAGCAGCATGCCGACAACGACGGTGATCCCCACTGCACCCACTACGGCGATGGGCATCGGCAGGCCGTTACCTGCGGAGAGAGAGATGGCGCTCATCGCCCCAATCATAACGAACTCGCCCTGGGCAAAGTTCACTACATCGGAGGCGTTGTAGATGATGGCAAAGCCGAGGGCCACCAGTGCGTAGGTGGTGCCGACGGTGACGCCGGTCAGAAGAAACTGGAGGATCTGGTCAAGCATGAACGCGATTAACTACTCAGAAAGTTTAAATGGCTCTGTACGATAATCCTGAAGTCACATGTAGGAGCGAACTTGTTCGCGATTGGCTTCGATCTGTGCTCTTCGCGAACAAGTTCGCTCCTACAGATACGATTTTATCTCCATCGTGATGGTTTTCAGAATTATTGTGCATAGTCATTAAGGATTTAAAAAGCGGGATGCTGAGAACGCAAAAGTTAAGCAGAGTACGCAGAGATTTTTCCTAAATAGAGGTTTTTCTCTGCGCTCTCTGTGCTTCTCTGCGTACTCCGCGTCCCGCTTTTAAAGGATGAGGATGGGATTAGTCCACCAGCACCCAGTCGCCGTTTTTGATCTCCAG
Organism: Sedimenticola sp.; assembly: GCA_040505915.1. Taxonomy (GTDB): domain Bacteria; phylum Pseudomonadota; class Gammaproteobacteria; order Chromatiales; family Chromatiaceae; genus Vondammii. The sequence continues at coordinate 3,996 of JBEVXV010000701.1, forward strand.
CATGCGGAAGGCTTCAAGACTCAGGCCCAGGTGATCGGTGGCGCTCATATTGAAGATACCGCCGGTGCCGATAAAGCCTGTGGTCTTCTCGATCTCATCGCGTACTTTTGCCTTGTCGGTGGAGTTTGCGCGGTCGATCGCCTCAAGTGCAATCATCAGACCGTCATAAGCGTGGCCGCCAAAGGTGGAGACTGCGCCGTGCTTGGGTTCGAACATGTTGCGGTAGCTGAGTAGTACTGGACGTTGTGCATCGCTTGCAGGTAGCTTGTCAGCCACCAGCAGGGCGGAAGCGGGAAGGCGAACACCCTCGGCTGCATCACCGGCCAGACCAATGTATTTCTTAGAAGCGACACCGTGGGACTGATAGAGAGGCAGCTTGATACCGAGCTGGCGGACATTCTTGGTAACGATGGCGGGGCCGGAGCCGAAGCCGAAGTTGAGAATGGCCTGGGCATCGGTGCCGCGAATTTTGGTCAGCTGTGCGGTCATGTCGGTATCTTTACCGCCATAGGACTCATCAGCCACTACTTCGATACCGTGATTTGGCGCCAGGGCGATGGACTGGGCGCGACCGGACTTGCCGAAACCGCCACTGCCGCTGATCAGGGCTACTTTGCTGATGCCGCGTTTCTTCATATCCCCGAAGATTTTATTGGCCGCCATGCGATCAGTATGAGGCATCTTGAAGGTCCACTTCCTTACCGGGTCGATGATTTTGACCGAGCCCGCCAGTGAGATGAAGGGGATGCCAGCCTTTGCTACCTCAGGCATGACTGCCAGGGTGGCGCCGGAGGTGGAGCCGCCGACGATCACATCCACCTTATCTTTCTTGATCAGGCGTTTGGCAAAACTGACAGCGTCTTTGGCCTTTCCTTTGGTGTCGTAGTGCACCAGTTCTACCTGCCTGCCGTCAATGCCGCCCTTGGCGTTGACGTTGTCGATGTACATCTGCATGGTTTTGAGCTCGGGATCACCGAGAAAGGAAGCGGGGCCGGTTACCGCCAGAAAGGTACCAATCTTGATCGTGTCATTGGCCAGGGCCTGGCCTGCACCCAGCGTCAATAGCGCGCCTACGGAGAGCGCAGTCAAAGTTTTGCGTGTTTTCATTATGTTGATCCTCCTCGGAGTCATGATTTCACTAACAAGCCATATGGGGGAAAAATTGCCCCGGGTCATCCGTTTCATAGCGGTATAGCGGATTCAGCAATTGTCCATCCATCCCGAAGGGGCAATTAAATGCAGCTCCAACTCCCCTCTCTCGCCTCCACCGTACGGTGTGAAGAGTCGGCGCCCGGTGGCTCAAAAGTGCCGTGCCGAGGCTGCTTGCCGTTTTTTGACCGGTGCAACAGGGTTATTGTATTGGGGTAATACTAAAGGGCTTTTCGGGAGAGAGCAAAACATTCAATGACGTTTACGTAAACGTACGCTGTTAAATTCTTGATCACACCTGAAACTCGGTCGGAAATAAGCGCAAATGGACACGATACGATGCGTAATCAACATATCGCGTAACCATTCAGCGGTAATCCGGAATTCAGGTGTAGGAGCGAACTTGTTCGCGAAGAGCACGTTTCGTAGTCCATCGCGAACAAGTTCGCTCCCAATGCCATTAACTTAGGGAAAAAACTCCCTGTAAACATCAGGCTCGTCATTCCCGCGTAGGCGGGAATCCAGGGGGGCAGCGCTCCGTAGTGCTGGATACCCGCCTGCGCGGGTATGACGGGAAAGAGGAGAGCTTGACCTCTGGGTTTCGCCTATGCCGGGATGACCGTGGTATTAGGCTTAAGTTAATGGTATTGAGTTCGCTCCTACAGGTGCAGGCTGCCCGTTGTGATCTGGCTTGAGTTGTCTCGTCCAGGTTTTTCCGGCGGAAACGAAAAAGGCAGGGATCACCCTGCCTTTTTCTCTAAGTGGATTGTGTTGCTGAAGTGATTATCAGGCAATCAAGTGGCTCTTGAGTTTGTTCATGGCCGCTTTTTCGATCTGCCGGATGCGTTCTGCTGAGACGCCGTACTCAGCGGCCAGCTCATGCAGTGTCGCTTTCTTCTCCGACAGCCAGCGGGCCTGAAGAATCGATTTGCTACGGTCGTCCAAGCCCTCCAGGGCACTATAGAGCTGATCCTTCTCGTGGTTCTCACTATCACTTCGTTCGAGTTGAGTGGCCGGCTCCATCCGCATATCCGCCAGATAGGCAGCGGGAGCGACGGGTGCCTGATCGTCATCCACCATCGGGCCGTCATAGGCGACATCGTAGTTGTTGAGACGCGCCTCCATCTCCAGTACGGTCTCGGCCTTTACCCCGAGATCCTTGGCCACGCCCTGAACCTCTTCATGAGAGAACCAGCCGAGACGTTTTTTCGAGCTGCGGAGGTTGAAGAAGAGTTTGCGCTGGGCCTTGGTGGTGGCCACCTTGACGATACGCCAGTTGCGCAGGACAAATTCATGAATCTCTGCCTTGATCCAGTGGACGGCAAAAGAGACCAGGCGGACATTCATGTCCGGGTTGAAGCGCCGTACCGCCTTCATCAGACCGACAGTGCCTTCCTGAATCAGGTCAGGAAGCGCCAAGCCGTAGCCGGAGTAGCCGCGGGCAACGCGGATAACAAAGCGCAGGTGTGAGAGCACCAGCGCCCGGGCCGCTTCCAGATCGTCATTATCACGCAGGCGGTTAGCCAGGCTGCGCTCCTCTTCCGCGCTCAGCATGGGCAACTGGTAGGCTGCACTGATGTAAGCGTCGATACTGCCGGTAGGCAGAGTGGACTTAATGGCGAGTTCTTTACTCATATTTTGAATACCCAACTGTTTTACACGGTTTGATTTTAGCACTCACGTCTAGTGAGTGCCAATATTTTTTAGCACTCCAGGGGTGGGAGTGCTAATCCCAGGAAAAGTTCCTGATGTTGATAGAGGTGCTTTGGTGGTGGGGGAGTTAGCTGGGTTCTATTTCACTCAGATGCCGACCGACGGCGATCCAGGAGCCGGTCAGCCCCAGCAGGGCGCTGCCTGAGATCAGTGCCAGCAGCGTGGCAAAGCTGATGCCGCTGAGGTCGAAGCCGCTGTGGTAGAGACCGGCCAGGCGGGACACCGGATTATCCAGCAGCCCCACGGAGAGGGTCACCATCAGCCAGGCGATGATACCGCCGAAGAGCCCGTACCAGAGGCCGTTGTAGAGGAACGGGCGGCGGATAAAGGCATCGGTGCCGCCGATCAGCTTGGTGATCTCGATCTCGCTGTGGCGATTCTGAATTTCCAGCCGGATGGTGTTGCCGACGATCAGCAGAACCGCCAGCCCCAACAGGGAGGCGAGCACCAAAACCCCGCGCTGTGCAATCTCGGTGATGGCGTGAAAGCGGCGCACCCACTGCAGGTCGAGCTGGGCGAATGCCACCTCGGGGAGTTTCTGCAGCCGTGCCAACAGTCTCTCTGCGGCCTCCGGTGAGGTGTGTTCGCTCGCCGGTTCGATGATCAGGACGGCGGGCAGGGGATTCTCATCCAGTGCATCCAGTGCACCGGCAAAACCGCTGAGGTTGCGAAACTCCCCCAGCGCATCTTCCTTGGTGATCACCTCGATCCTATTTATCGCTGGATCCAGCCGCAGTTTGGAGGCCGCTCTTGTGGCGTCGCGGTCACTCACCTTCTGCTCCAGGAAGAGTGAGATACCAGCGGCCCCTTCCCAACCACCGCTCAGGGTCTGAACATTCTCCAGCAGCAGATAGAGCCCGGTGGGCAGGGCCAGGGCGATACCGATCACGGCGGTGGTCATCAGGGTGGAGAGGGGTGAACGGGTCAGCCGCCCCAGGCTGGAGAAGAAGACCTGAAGATGGCGCAGAACCCAGATGTCGAGGCGGTGTCTGTGGCGGTTGATATTGGCAGACTGTTTTCTTTTTCGGAGTGACATCATCTGCTCTCTCCAGCCGGATCGTCTCGCAACAGCCGCCCTTTTTCGAGCACCAGGGTGCGCCGCCTCATGGGAGTGATCATCTCCAGATCATGGCTGGCGATCAGCAGGGTGACTCCGACGTTATTAAACTGCTCAAACAGGGACATGATCTCCCGGGAGAGGCCGGGATCGAGATTGCCGGTGGGCTCATCCGCCAGCACCAGCGGCGGTTTACTCACCACCGCCCGGGCAATGCCAACACGCTGCTGTTCACCACCGGAGAGGGTGATCGGGTAAACCCGCTCTTTCGAGAGCAGTCCCACCTTATCGAGAGCGGCGCGAACCCGCCGGCCAATCTCCTGGTGACCCAATCCGGCCACCACCAGCGGCATGGCGATGTTGTCGAAGACCGTCCTGTCGTGGAGCAGTCGGTGATCCTGGAAAATCATCCCGACATCACGGCGGTGATAGGGAATATGCCGCCGCTTCAAACGGGTCAGGTTACGTTCGCCCACCCGAACCTGCCCCCGGGTGCTGCGCTCCAGCAGGCCGATCAGTTTGAGCAGGGTACTCTTGCCCGCACCGGAGTGTCCGGTCAGAAACACCATCTCGCCCGGCTCAATATGGAAGCTGACATTGCTCAGCCCCTCATGGCCGCCGGGATAGCGTTTAGTGACGTTGTCGAAATGGATCATCTGAAAAAATAGTTGTCAGTAGTACGTTGTGATTTATGGCTCTGTACAATAACTACGGAGTCGATTGTAGGAGTGAACTTGTTCGCGATCAGCTTCGTAGGAGACTCTTCGCGAACAAGTTCGCTCCTACGCCATGATTCAGCAGGGTCAGGTTTACCTGCAGGTTCTACCTAACACCATATTACTGCCATCACTGTTCAAGAAACACCACACCGTAGGAGCGAACTTGTTCGCGATCAGCTTCGTAGGGGGCTCTTCGCGAACAAGTTCGCTCCTA
>JBEVXV010000702.1:0-4645 GCA_040505915.1 Sedimenticola sp.
CAGAATCGGCGAATGAAAATCTCGATAATAAGGTCAACATGCTGATAAAGGACGCGCTACATGTGAATAATACTACAGTTTTACGCACTGAGCGCAAGAAATTTGACAATTCCCCGAAACCGGGAGTTGTGATAGCCACATTCCGCTCTATAGATGATAAGCAGCGTGTTATGGACAAGAAAGCATCGCTTAAATGTAATAGGCAGTATGATAGGGTGTTCATCCATCACGATCAGTCGCGGGAAGAACGGTTAGCGCTGAATAACTTTCGAACTGTTATTGATGCCATGAACAGTAATGAGAGAATATCTATCCACGGAAACCGCGTAGTCCGTAATAATGACAATAATAGAGGAAATAACAACAGGCACCGTGCTGATAATGATCGTCGTGACCACGTGAATGGACCGCCTAATAGTAACCGGAACAGCTCTACTGGTGCGCGGTCAGGTTCGGGAGACACTCGACCAAGCCATGGTGACCACGCGAATGGACCTCCTAATAATAACCGGAACAGCTCTACTGGTGCGCGGTCAGGTTCGGGAGACACTCGCCCAAGTCATGATGCCCCCGATCGCAACGAATGGAGCCAGGTGAGGCGTGGTGGTCGTGGTGGTCGAGGCAATGGTACGCGCGGCGGTTCCCGAGGGAGACGTGGTGGGAATTAGGTAGCAGCAGGTTTTTGGAACGTCAGAGGTTGGAGCTGTGATAAAGACTCAGACAGTTATAATCTACGAGCCTTGTGTACTACGACACTAGATTTAGACATCATTGGTATAGCAGAGACACATTTAACACGCGGAAATACATTAGAACTGAACGGTTACACGTGGTTTGGTAATAACCGGACACTTATCCATGTACGTGCAAGAACGGGGTCGGGAGGAGTTGGCTTCTTGGTAAGGGACTCGATTCTGGACTCTTTTTATATAACTGTTCTAGATGACTCAGTAGATGGTATTCTGTGGCTGAAAATGAAACACAAATCCGACAACCTGTGTATTATACCATGTGTTTGTTATTTACCGCCACAGAACTCATCACGCCAAGTTGATGTGTACGGTTTTTATGATAGCCTACTATCTAGCATATATGAGTATCAGAATGATGGTATTTTATATATCTGTGGTGATCTTAATAGTAGATGTGGAAGCAATGACGACTATATTGTCGGGGTCGATACTGTATGCGAACGTAATGTAATCGATTTCAAAACGAATGCATATGGTGATGTCCTTATAGAATTTCTGATAAATTCTAACTTGTGTATGCTAAATGGACGTAATTATGTTCATAACGATTTTACCTCCATTTCGCAAAAGGGGTCGTCAGTGGTTGATTACTGTTTGACGGCTCATGATTCTTTAAATATATTTTCTGATTTTCAAGTAGTACATGTAGTTGATCTGATCACACGAGCAGGTAATGTGAGTTCTGTCGCTCCATCTGGTCTTCCAGACCACTCCGTGCTGCAGTGGAATATCGATATCGGGAATCCCGTGGTGGAGGACAACTGTAATTCTGTTAGTCATGACACGTATGATAAATTTGATGTCAGAAATGTTCCATATGGATTTTTGGCTGATCCAGATATTTTACCTACAGTTAATGCTACAATAACAGCGTTGGAGGCCAGTTTGCGGACACATACCGATATTGATACTGCATATAATGATTATTGCACATTGGTGAAAGACCAAATGTACCGCAAACTACCATACAAAGCTGTTGGAGGCGGCTATCGGAATAAGAAACGGCGGGCTGGAAGAGCATGGTGGAGCGATGAACTGACAGACCTATGGAATAAAATGTGTATATTGGAAAGAAGGTGGGTGAAATGTTCAATTCAAAGCAGTAGATCGTATTTTAAATCTGAGTATGTCAATGCAAGACGGTTGTTTGATAGGTCAGTCCAAAGATCTAAACGCTTGTATTGGTTTCAAATGCAAAATGAGCTACTTAGTGAAGCTACTTCAAACTCGAGGGAGTTTTGGAAAACTATTGGCAAGGTGGGGGTAGGTCAGGCAAAGAAAAATGATATACCGATGAAGGTTGTCTTGGATGATGGCAGTGAATCAAGTGATATAGGATGTGTTCTGGATAAATGGAAGCATGAGTTCAGTTCACTCCTAAATACTGGTGTCGACGTAATGCATATTAATAGTGAACCAGTCGTGAATAATGACAATAATGCGTTGCCTGACAGGGTATTGGATAGCCATATTTCGATTTCAGAGGTAAAACACGCTATTGATTCTGCTAAAAAAGGAAAAGCACAGGGCATTGACTCAATCCCGACAGAGGTATTAAAAAACGATACATCTGTGTCATTTTTACATGTTTTATTTAATGTTTGTTTTGATACTGGTGTGGTTCCAACCATTTGGGGCAAGAGTATAATTAACCCGATACCAAAATCAAGCACCTTAGATCCGCGGGATCCTTTATCCTACAGAGGTATTACACTTGCATGTACCATGTATAAACTATATAGTTATATTCTCAATACTAGATTGTCAATGTGGTGTGAGTGTAACAATAAGGTGGTTGACGAGCAAAATGGGTTTCGGAAGAAACGTAGTACTATTGACCATATTGCATCGTTAACCTCCATTATTGATACAAGGAAAAAATTAAAACTGTCTACATTTTGTGCTTTTATAGATTTTCGCAAAGCCTACGATCTTGTAGACAGGGATAAGCTATGGAACAAATTATGCGATATTGGTGTCTCTGGGAAGATGTTTATGGCTGTGAAGTCTATTTATACAACAGTATCTTCATGTATCCGCATAAACGGCCATATGACAGATTGGTTTGATGTACACACTGGTTTGCGCCAGGGTTGCTCGCTATCTCCTATGTTGTTTAATATTTTTATTAATGATCTAGCCCTGTCTATAAAATCGCTGGATTTGGGTGTTACTATTGGTAATGAGCGCGTTAGTATACTTATGTATGCTGATGACATAGTTTTACTTGCCAATAATGAACATGATTTACAAAATATGTTGGATACCCTAGATCGCTGGTGTAATTTGAGTAATATGTGTGTCAACAATGCAAAAAGCGGCGTTGTTCACTTCCGGCCGCCATCTATTCCCAGAACTGATGTTGATTTTATGTGTGGAACAGAGGTTATAGGCACGACCGACCAGTATACGTATCTCGGTATTACATTGACTGAATTATTGGATTATAATGTCACTGCTAAACGCATAGCGCAAAGCGCAGGTCGGGCGCTAGGACTTCTTATTGCCAAGTATAAAAGTATTGGTGGTATGCCATTTGATGTATACACAAAGTTATTTGATTCATTAGTTTGGCCTGTCATTTCATACGGTGCATCAATTTGGGGTACTAAATCCTATTCCTGTATAAATGCTGTTCAAAACAGAGCCATGAGATTTTACTTGGGAACAGGAAAGTATACACCAACGCCGGCAATTTTTGGAGATATGGGTTGGGACCCACCTATTACTAGACAATGGAATTGTGTATGTAATACCTGGTGTCGTTTTACAAATATGGACAACATGCGTCTTAATAGGCGGATTTTTGCATGGGCGAACAATAGAGCAAATTCATCGTGTAAAAATTGGGTATATATTACCAAAGAGAAGTTTTGTTCCCTAGGTTTCGTTGAATACGCTGATGTTACGCGGGCGTTTCACAAGCGAGTGCTCGGTGTCAATGTCACAGAGGCGATGCTCCGCATCTATATTGCAGACTGGAAAACGAGTATTAATAGAATAGCTGGCACCACAGGCCGAGGTTTGAACAAGCTCAGAACATACAGAACTTTTAAATCTGAATTTAAAGCTGAGGCTTATTGTAAAACTATAATGCCATTAAAACACAGATCAGCATTTGCGAAGTTTCGATGTGGAGTAGCGCCTCTGAGAATCGAGACGGGCAGATACGAAAATTTAGACGTGCATGACCGTGTGTGCCCATTTTGTGACAATGAAATAGAAAATGAGACACATGTGATACTCGAGTGCAGTATTTATAATGATGTCAGAACTCCTCTGTTGGAAAAAGCTTGCCAATTTGACAACAATTTTAACAGTTTAACGTTATCCGAAAAAATGAAGTTTCTTTTCTCCAACCAGAACATGATTCGAATATGTGCCAAAACCTGTTTTAGTATATTGCAAAAACGCAATGCACTTTTATATATATAAATAATGCACAGTGAGTGTAGCTCATTTATTTTACATCTGTACATAATATCAATGTTATTATATTATACCTTTAAATCCATCTTAGGCTCGATTGCATAGCTACTGTTAATCAGGTCATGTCAAATCTGATTTGGGATGATATTGATTTTTTAAGATATTTTGTAATGGTTTGCCTCTGTACATAGAGTACCGTTTGTGATTTATTTCGATGTGTTTTACTAAACTTTTAGACGGGCGATGAAAACTTAAAGTTTTCATTGCACTGCCACGATTAACGGTAGCTATGCAAGGCGAGACGTAAGAAAGCAACACACTGATAACAGTTGTCGTTGTCACTGATTGTTTTAACCAGGATAAGCGCAGTGACAACGGCAACGTCCACGGCTTATTGCTTTTTTGCTCAGTTGAGTATTGGTTATAAAACAAACAAAAAAATAGCAAAATGTTCATTTGTTGCG
>JBEVXV010000703.1:0-13504 GCA_040505915.1 Sedimenticola sp.
GGGTTCCTACTCTGCGCAAAGTAGCATGGCTACCCTCAATCGCCATCGACATCTTATAATTGCCAGTGACATGCAAAGTATATATGTCAGGTTTTCTGTAACCACTAAGCTTTTCAAATGCTAAGCCAGCTGGCATCGGATCACTTAGAAGATCCTCTAGCTTTTTATCAAGGCGCTTACGGAGGTTGGTATCTAATTTTTTCCGGTCTCGTTTAAAGCGACTAGAAAATGTGGTGGTTTTTATTACCCGCCCGCCAGAATTGACAACTGTCACTCTTCGTCGAGAGCACGGAGCAAATCACTGGCATTATCAAAAACGCGCTCATCATACTCTGACATGTCAGCATCATGTTCCCGTATGAATACACGAATATCTTCAAGTGCCTTGTATAAATCGCATGCTACTTCGATTGCTTCATTGTACGCAGTAACCACTGCTTCTTCATGGGGGCCCTTTAGCTGGTAGTCCCCATGCGCAGATTTACACCTTTCTTTTAGATCGCTAGCAAGGTGGCCTAATGCTTTCTGAGCACTCGTAAGCGCGGTTTCAGCAGACTCATCAGGATCAATCTCTGCTTCAACTCTGAGGTTATTTAGTTGATCAATAAACCAGCAAGCCTGATTATAATTAGATGCAATGTTTCTACGCACCCTCTCCAAAGAGTCAACTGTCTCATCAATAGCGCGCAGTAGGTCAAGTGTAACCGATTCTGCTACACCTTCTACTTGACCCGAAAGCGCTCGTATCCCTGGATTAAACTCAATCCCCTTTTGGGTTTCAGGCATGGCTCGGTCACCTTAGAAAATAAACGCAATTATAAACGGATCGCTACTCTACCCCAAGTATCGGTCATTTTCCTATTATTGGAAGATTTATTTGCTACACCACCACACTAAAAGAGTGACAATCAAGTGTACTTGTGGTGCTGTCGGGCAAGGCACACGGAGGTTTCTAGGCTCAGCCTGCAAAAGCAGCTTTTTGTTCTACCATGATCTCGGTAATTCCTTTGGAGGCGAGGCCCAGCATCGCCTGTAGCTCATTCATATCAAAGGCGTGACCCTCGGCCGTACCCTGAACTTCAATAAAGGCACCGCTGTCATTCATTACCACGTTCATATCGGTTTCGGCGCTGGAGTCTTCGGCGTAGTCGAGATCGAGTACGGGTGTACCTTTGTAGATACCGACTGATACCGAGGCCAGCTGACCAATCAGCGGGCTTGTCTCTAGCTTACCTGTGGCGATCAGGCCGTTGATGGCATCGCAGAGTGCAACATAGGCACCGGAGATAGAGGCGGTACGGGTGCCGCCATCTGCCTGAATGACATCACAATCAAAAGTGATGGTATGCTCACCCAGCTGATCCAGGTTGACGATGGCTCGCAGGCTGCGGCCGATCAGACGGGAGATCTCAAGGGTGCGGCCACCCTGTTTTCCCCGGCTCGCCTCGCGCCCCATGCGGCTGTTGGTTGAACGTGGCAACATGCCGTACTCGGCAGTGATCCAGCCCTGCCCCTTCCCTTTTAGAAATCTAGGCACCCGCTCCTCTACCGAGGCGGTGCAGATCACCTTGGTGTCACCAAATTCCACCAGCACAGAGCCCTCAGCGTGTTTGGTGTAGTTACGGGTAAAGCGGAGGGCGCGCATCTGGTCCGGCTTGCGGCTACTGGGTCTCATATGAGTTCGATCCTTAAGTTAGATTGTCTGATGCGTGGCATTGTACAGAGGTCTGCTCGATATGGGTTGTGAATAAGCGCCAATGAATGCCCATGGTGGTTAGGAGGCGTGTTGCTATGCCGTGGGAGTGCCGCCCTCGGGGTGATGAGTTTTCCCGGGAGTGTGCGGCTTTCATCGCGGTGAGGGCAGCGCTCCGGCCTCAAGCGCCTCTACTTCTTTTCGGATTGGAAGCTCTCAATGGCACTCTGCAGGTCGGCTATGGCATCAGCGAGATTGCCATCCCCCTCTGTGTGGTTGGTTTGGGTTTCGCAGATCGACCTTTTGTCATCCACCATTTGTGCGGCCAGTAGGGTGACATTGTCGCTCTCAGGGAAGCCTCTCTGGGTGGCCTCTTCCGCCAGAAAGCGCACCGCTTCGGAGAGGGGGGTTCTATTGAACAGGGTCTCACCAATCACTTCGTCGCTAACTTTTCCCCATAAACCGTCACTACAGAGCAGCAGGACATCCCCCGTCTCCAGAGCTGCCTTGCCAAGGGAGACCTCTGGGAGGGTGGTGGTACCGCCAAGGCAGCGGGTGACGTAGTTGCGCTGAGGGTGTTTTTTTTGCTCTTCGGCGGTGATCAGTCCGTTGCGCCGCAGGCGTTCGACATAGGAGTGATCAGTAGTGCGATAGGCCACCCTCTGTTTGCGTAGCAAGTAGAAGCGGCTGTCTCCTGCATGTGCCCAGTAGATGTTGCCATTTTGGATCAGTACCGCCACTGCAGTGGTGCGTGGCTCTATAGGGGGGGTCTGGTCATAGCCAAAGGTAAGTATGCTTTCGTGAGCCTTTTGCAGCAAGCGGTTGAGAAAGCGGCTGGGGCTGATGATTGGCTGGGGGGTTATTTTGAGGTAGTGCTTGCAGGTATTAATAAAAATCTGTGCTGCACTCTCCCCCCGGGGGTGTCCACCCATTCCATCGGCCAGCGCAATAAGGGTGCACTGTTTACGGTTTAGCTCGATACAACGATCCTGGTTAATTTTGCGGTCACCAATGAGGCTGATATGTGCTGTTATTCCACTGACAACGATCTGTTCAGAGCTCATATGAAAGATCTATCGCCAATGCCGGCGCCTCCCTGTGTGGTGGAGTTCTCTGGTCGCCCCTTCTTGCTGGTGAGTGCATCAAGCATGGCGCCTGCATTTTGCGGACGCAACAGCGGATCGATCTCCATCGCCCAATCGATGACATCCAGAAGGTAGGCCGGATAGTGTCGCTTGTAGAGGCTGGCGATCGGTTTCATCTTATCGTTGGCATGGCGCTCAATGGCGGAAGGAGGGGGTTTACCTTCAATACATGCCCGCATCGTCGCCCCCATGGCGTAGACATCACTCCAGGGGCCGACATAGCCGGAAGAGTAGTACTGCTCCACCGGTGCAAATCCTGGTGTAACGACTTGGGATGATTGCCGTTTTCTGGTGGTGGCAAACTGGTGGACGGCTCCAAAGTCAAGAAGCAGGGGTGAACCGCCGGGGCGAATGTGTATATTGCTTGGCTTGATATCGAGGTGAAGGTGACTTTCAGCGTGTATCAGGCTGAGGGCGTCGAGTACGGCAGGAAATACGGTTGTCAGAAAAGTACTGCTGAGCTTCCCTTTGTGCTTTTTGATGTAGCTGCCAAGATTTTTTCCATGCTCATAATCCATCACAAGATAGGCGGTATTATTGGCAAGGAAGAAGGTGCGGACATTGACGATATTTGGGTGTCGCAGAGTGGCCAGGGCCTTGGCTTCAAGAAAAAAGAGCTTTCGTCCGTTATGAAAGGAGTCCGTTTTGCTCTCATTGATGATCTCAACCTGCCCCCGCTCATTACGGGTCGCCAGTTTTTTGGGCAGGTACTCTTTAATCACCACCTGGTCTTGGGTGTCGTCATCTTCCGCCACATAAATAAGGCTGAAGCCGCCGCTGCCCATCGGTTTAATGATGGTGTAGCAGTCGAGAACAGTTCCCGAAGGGAGACAGCTTCGCGGGTTTTCCTCGTTGGCTGAAATGGCCGACTCCTAGTGCATGTGAATCGAATGGGCATTATGATACCAATATTGCGGTTGATTCACCGCTAATCAAAGGCAGTTTTTATGACGTTTAGTATGACGGCGTTCTCGCGTAAAGAGATTCAAGGTGATCAGGGGGATCTGGTGTGTGAGATTCGCTCGGTAAATCACCGCTATCTGGAGGCTTCGGTTCGGCTGCCTGAAGAGTTGCGGAGCCTTGAGCATCTGGTGCGGGAGCGCCTCAACAAGCGGCTAGGTCGAGGCAAGGTGGATTGCACCTTGCGCTTCTCTCCGTCGGCGAGTTCGGCGGCGGCGGTCAGGGTTAACACAAGACTGGCCAAGCAAATTATTGATGCGGCGGATGAGGTCGGTCAGCTGTTACACGAGTCACTGCCACCGAAGGCGATGGATATTGTGCGTTGGCCGGGTGTGCTGGAGGCGGAGGAGATCGATCTGGCGCCCGTTCACAAGCAGGCGATTGATCTGTTGGAGCAGGTGATAGAGGGTCTGCTCGATTCACGGCAGCGGGAGGGTGAGCGGCTGGCTGAGCTGATTACCCAGCGGGTCACCGCCATGCGGGAGCAGGTGATCAAAGTCCGGAAGCTGATGCCCCGGTTACTGGAGTCGGTGCGCTACCGCCTGAAAGCACGGCTGGCTGAGGTGAGTGAAAGCCTTGATGAGGGCCGTCTGGAACAGGAGATGGCGCTGCTGGCACAACGGTTGGATGTGGATGAAGAGATGGACCGGCTGCAGACACACCTCGATGAGGTGAAGAACGTACTCATCCGTAATGAACCGATTGGTCGACGCCTCGATTTCCTCATGCAGGAGCTGAACCGCGAAGCCAATACCCTCGGTTCCAAGTCCAGTGATGTGGAGATGACACGGGTCTCGGTTGAACTGAAGGTGCTGATCGAACAGATGCGTGAGCAGGTGCAGAATATTGAATAGTTGTCAGAGGCAAGAGGCCGTTCCTGCATTGGGGAGTGACGCTCTTTTTTGTTAAGTGGTACCGCTGCTGACCCGTTAACTTTGTAGTATGTTGCAGTAACTCCTTGTGTGGAGGTGTTTTTTAGGGCGCATATATCAACAGCAACATGACATACTGCAATAGAACATTCCCTCTCCCTATGAGGGAGAGGGCCAGGGTGAGGGTGAATTAAATCAACGGCTTATCTATATATCCCCCTCACCCCAACCCTCTCCCCAAAGGGGAGAGGGTGTTAACGGGACAGCAGTGAAGTGGTACCATTATTTTTGAATACTGAATTTATGCGTAGCTAGCATGTTCTGCTAACGACCAACTGAACTTAAGAGAAAAAATGACAATAGGTACCCTGTATATAGTTTCTGCCCCCTCGGGTGCGGGAAAAACCAGTCTGCTTAAAGCGCTTTTGGAGACCGAGAGAGAGATGCGTGTCTCTATCTCCCACACCACCCGGGCGATGCGGCCCGGTGAGGTGGATGGTGTCGATTATCACTTTACCGACAAAGCACGCTTTGGCGAGATGGTTGGTGAGAGTGCCTTCCTTGAGCATGCTGAGGTGTTTGGCAACTGCTATGGAACTTCTGAGGTGGGTATTCGTGAGCAGTTGGGTAAGGGGATCGATGTGGTGCTGGAGATCGATTGGCAGGGTGCGCGCCAAGTGCGTGAACGTTTTGCCGATGCGGTCTCTATCTTTGTTCTGCCGCCGACACCTGAGGCGTTACGTGAGCGCCTAAACGCCCGGGGGCAGGACAGTGAAGAGATCGTCGAAGGGCGGATGGCTCAGGCCAGAGAAGAGATGTCGCACTACGGTGAATACGACTATATTCTGATCAATGATAACTTTAATCTGGCGCTGGAAGAGATGCGTTCGGTGGTCGTCAGCCTGCGCTTGCGGCAGGGCGTGCAGGCACAGCGGTTGCAAAACAAGTTGGCAGCACTATTGGGATAGGCTAAACTTCCCGGTCTGTTGTCTGAAGGCAATGGATTGGTGTCCCTGTTTCAATGTATCCACGGCCTCTCGTGCCAAGGATAGAACTCCCGGAGTATTTAGGAATGGCCCGCGTTACCGTAGAAGATTGTCTTAATCATGTTGATAACCGCTTCGATCTGGTGCTTTTGGCGACCAAGCGTGCGCGCCAGTTGGTAAACGGTGTAGATCCGTTGCTGCCGTGGGAAAATGACAAGCCGACGGTTATGGCTCTGCGTGAGATCGCTGAAGGGTTGGTTGACGATAATGTGCTCAATCCACCCAAAGCGCCTGAAATAGATATGGCAGCCCTGGAAGATGAACTTGCAGCCGGGCTCCAGGGTGAGGGCCAGACCCCCTCTGCCTGATGTACTGTGCCATAGATTTATCCTCGCCTTTTCTGACAACGGTCGCGCCACTGCCTGGTGCGGCCGTTGTGCGTTAGGGACGCATCGTGCCGAATACACCCTTTATCCCTCCTCAAAAAAGTGGAAAACCCCGCTATCTCATCAGTGATCTCTGCGTCCACCTTGAATCCTATTTGAGCCAGGAGCAAATTCAGGAGGTCTATCGCGCCTATATTTTCAGCGCCGAGGCCCATGAGGGCCAACGTCGCGAAAGTGGTGAGCCCTATATCTACCATCCACTGGCGGTTGCCAGAATCCTTGCCGACATGCGCATCGATCACAAGTGCCTGATGGCGGCGATCCTCCATGATGTCATCGAAGATACCTCGGTGGGTAAGGAGCAGATGACCGAGATCTTTGACAGGGAGATAGCCGATCTGGTGGATGGTGTGAGTAAGTTGAGCCAGATCGATTTCCGCTCCAAGGCGGAGGCGGAGGCGGCCAGTTTTCGCAAGATGATACTGGCGATGACCAAGGATATCCGGGTTATCCTGATCAAGCTGGCGGATCGCTTGCACAATATGCGGACACTGGGGGTGATGCGCCCGGCAAAGTGTCGCCGTATCGCCAGGGAGACGCTGGATATCTATGTGCCGATCGCCAATCGTCTCGGCATCTATAACTTACGTACAGAGCTTGAAGAGCTGAGCTTCGCCGCCTACTGGCCGATGCGCTATAGGGCGCTGAAAGAGGCGGTGAGAACTGCTCGCGGCAATCGCAAGGAGATGCTTGTTAATGTCGAAAAAGCGATTCGCCGCCGCTTACAGCTGGAAGGGTTCGATGGCACTGTGGTCGGTCGTGAAAAGCACCTCTACAGTATCTACAGGAAGATGCGGGAGAAGAAGCTCTCCTTTCATGAGGTGGTGGATGTCTACGCCTTCCGTATCGTCGTCGACAGCCTCGACACCTGTTATCGAGTAATGGGGGCGATGCACAACCTCTACAAGCCGGTGCCAGGGCGCTTTAAAGACTATATCGCTATTCCCAAGTCCAACGGCTACCAATCACTGCACACGGTGTTATTTGGCCCTTACAGTATCCCTATAGAGGTCCAGATTCGTACCGAGGAGATGCACCGTCTGGCCGAGTCTGGCATTGCCGCCCACTGGCTCTACAAGAGCGATGAGAGCGAAGATGAGCTGGCTCATGCCGGTGCCGCTAACTGGCTCAAGCACCTGCTTGAGCTGCAGCAGGGGGCGGGAGATTCCATGGAGTTTCTCGAACACGTCAAAGTCGACCTGTTCCCGGACGAGGTCTATGTCTTTACCCCCCGAGGTCAAATCATGGTGTTGGCCAAGGGGGCAACGGTGATCGATTTTGCCTACGCTGTCCACTCCGATGTGGGCAACCGCTGTGTGGCGGCAAGGATAGATCGGCGCATGGTGCCTCTGCGTACTCGACTGCACAGTGGTCAGACCGTAGAGATTATCAGCTCACAAACGGCTAACCCCAGTGCTGCCTGGCTCAACTACGTGGTGACCGGTAAGGCGCGGTCTAATATCCGAGGCTACCTGAAGAACCTGCGTCACAATGAGGCGGTCGAGCTGGGGCGGCGTCTGCTGGAAAAAGAGCTGGGTGCTAATAATCTAAAACTGGAGGATGTCTCCACCATCAGGCTTGAGCAGTTGCTTGCCGACTTCAAACTGACGGATATGGATGCACTATTGGGTGAGATCGGCTTGGGTAATCGTATGCCGCTGTTGGTGGCTCGACGCCTCCTCGACAGCCATGCCGAAATGCCCAGAGATCTGGCGGGTGACCTCTACAGTAATGCGCCACCCCTGGCTATTCAGGGGACCGAGGGCATGGTGGTTAAATATGCCAAGTGCTGTCGTCCGATACCGGGTGACGATATTGTGGCCACCTTTAGCCCCGGATCCGGTATCGTCGTTCATCGCCACGACTGTCGCAATTTTAGCGAGTTTCGCAAGGGCTCAAGCTGGCTGGATGTACGTTGGGAGGAGAGTCCGGCCGGTGATTTTACCACCGAGGTGAAGGTTGAGGTAGGTAATAAAAGAGGTGTGCTGGCAACCTTGGCGGCAGCCATTTCCGAGATGGGATCAAATATCGAAAATCTTGGAATGGAGGAGCGTGATGGACTCACGTCGACTCTCGATTTTATCATCACCGTTGATGACCGTATTCATCTGGCCAACATCATGCGGCGGCTGCGCCAGCTGAAATCGGTGGTGCGTATCTACCGGAGCGGCGGTTAGCATACGAAGTATAGGGTTTTACGCGGTTATTGTACCTAGCCATTAAAAAACAGATGTAACTATTCAGCTATACCTCATTATGAGGCTATTTTCACCCAGGGTCGGAGTCGATTGCGCCAGAATGGGTGGAAAATGCACCTTTTCACGTCGCAAACGACTCCGACCCCAAACCCATCGGAATAGTTACAAACAGATAAAGCGGAGCCTGGAGCACACAGGATTTTTTGAGTAAGCACATTTTTATCTTCATGCGCCCTGATAACTGTCAACTCAATAGATAAAGAGGCATCACTATGACACGAGAGATTATTCGTACCGATAAGGCACCCCAAGCCATAGGCACCTACTCCCAGGCGGTCAAAGTCGGTAGCACCGTCTACCTTTCGGGGCAGATCCCGCTGGTGCCTGAGACCATGGAGATGGTGACGGGCGATATCGAGGGACAGATTCGGCGGGTATTTGATAATCTGCAGGCGGTCACCCAGGCAGCCGGTGGCAGCCTCGCCGATATTGCCAAGCTCAATATCTTTCTTACCGACCTGAGCCACTTTCCGGTGGTTAATCAGGTGATGGCAGAGTACTTTGCTGAACCCTACCCAGCTCGCGCCGCCATCGGTGTCACCTCACTACCCAAGGATGCCGGGGTGGAGATGGATGGGGTGATGGAGCTGTAATTTGTAGGAGCCCCACCCTCGGGGCGAAGGGATTTGCAGGGAGTGTGCGATGTTCATCGCGGCGAGGGTGTCGCTCAAGTTAGGATTGCTGCTTACCGTAAAGAGATATCAATCCCCCTGCACCGTCACCGTTACCCGCCTCTTATGAGGATGGGTACGGTGCTCCCACAGATAGACACCTTGCCAGGTACCCAGCCCGCAGCGGCCCTGAGTTACCGGTAGAGTAAGATCCATATTGGTGAGGATCGAGCGAATATGGGCAGGCATATCATCTGCTCCCTCCAAGCTGTGCTCGTAGAGTGGATCGCCGTCTGGCACCAGGCGGATCATAAAACTCTCCAGGTCCCTGCGTACTGAAGGATCGGCGTTTTCACACAGGGTAAGGGAGGCGCTGGTGTGGTGTGTGAATACATGGCATAGGCCGCTATGAATGCCTGATGCTTCAACCGCCTGCTTCACCTCGCGGCTGATCTCATAAGTACCACGGCCACGGGTCTCCACTTGTATCAACTGCTGATGGGTGGTCATCAGGTTGTCACCTGGCCGATCTTCTCCTCTACTGATGCCAGCTTCCCCTTTAAGCGCCCTGACTTTCCCAGGCGTATGTCTAGTTTTAGGGAGGAGTAGACACGATTGCAGCCAGCTGATTCGAGTTGGCTATAGGCGCGCTGAACCAGCGTCATCGCCTCCTCCAGCGTCTCGGTTTCGATGATGGTACCCATAGGTGTCAGCTGATAGTCGGCACCACTGTCACGAATTATACGGATCACCTCGCTGACATAAGCACTGACACTCTCTCCCTTGTCGGTGGGAAACATGGCAAACTCTAACAGTACGGACATGAACAGCTCCTCTTTGACCAGATCGTAATCAGGGGAGAGTATGCCACACAATAAGTCTTGTTGAGATAGAATCGCAGAGCGCGCAGAGGTGTACAAAGAGCACTGAGTATTTTGTCTGTTATCAACAATGTCTGTGAAAAGATAAGATGATCGGCTCACTGAAAGGTTTTAAAATCGTATGTGGTAAGATCAGTAACAGAAATATATTTTCTCTGAGTACTTTGTGGTTCTCGGTGTGTTCCGTGTTCTCGGGAGGATGCCAATAGCCGTTGGTAAGGACTGAATTTGAGTAAAATGACAACAGCACAGGGACTTGATGTAATGCCCATCACCTCTCTCAAGGGGGTGGGTCCCCGCAATGGAGAGAAGCTGGCTAAGGTGGGTATACATACGGTGCAGGATGTACTCTTCCACCTGCCGCTACGCTATCAGGATCGGACACGCATCACCCCCATCGGTACCTTGCGGCAGAGTGATCAAGCTGTGGTCGAGGGGGTGGTGGATAGAGCCGATATCCAATTTGGCCGACGCCGCTCACTGCTGGTACAGCTCTCCGACGGAAGCGGTACGATCATACTGCGTTTTTTCCATTTTACCGCCGCCCAGAAATCGATGCTCAGTCATGGAGTGCAACTGCGCTGCTTTGGCGAGGTACGCAATGGGCCTAGAAGCTATGAGATGATCCACCCAGAGTTTCGGCGGGTGGATGATGAGGGTGGCGAGTCGATGGAGGAGACATTGACTCCAATCTATCCCTCCACAGAGGGGATGCATCAGCTTACCTGGCGCGGTATGACCGACAAGGCGCTGGAGTTGTTGATGCCTGACCTTCTGCCGGAGTGGTTACCGGATGAGCTGCTCAGCCACTTCCGCTTGCCCGATCTGGCAAAGGCTATTCGCTATCTTCACCGGCCTCCGCCAGATGCAGATCAAAACAAACTGCTGGAAGGGTGTCACCCGGCACAGCAGCGCCTCGCTTTTGAAGAGTTACTGGCCCATCAGTTGAGTCTACGTGCTATGCGCAGGCGGCAGCAGAAGGTGGATGCGCCACAATTGAGGGGGGGTGATGAGCTGATTCAGCGTTTTCTCGGGCAGCTACCGTTCTCCCTGACCGGAGCGCAGCAGCGGGTCAGTGGTGAGATCAGTCGGGATCTGGCTCTGGGCTACCCGATGAAGCGTTTGGTTCAGGGTGATGTCGGCTCCGGCAAGACAGTGGTCGCTGCCCTGGCTGCGCTGCAATCGGTAGCGGCCGATCATCAGGTAGCATTGATGGCACCGACGGAGCTGCTGGCGGAGCAGCACCTGCGCAGTTTCAGTGACTGGCTGCAACCGCTGGGGTTGGAGCCCGTCTGGCTTACCGGGCGCCACAAAGGTAAGGCGCGGCAGCGGGTGCTGGAGGCCATCGCCTCCGGGGAGGCACGGGTGGCGGTGGGCACCCACGCTCTTTTTCAGGAGGATGTGCAGTTTGATGCCCTGGGGTTGGTCATTATTGATGAACAGCACCGGTTTGGCGTTCATCAGCGGATGGCATTGCGGGAGAAGGGGCGGCAGGGGGCGCGCACTCCCCACCAACTGATTATGACCGCTACACCGATACCCCGTACCCTGGCGATGACCGCCTACGCCGACCTCGACATCTCCGTGATCGATGAGTTGCCGCCGGGGCGCAAGCCGGTAAAAACAGTGGTGATCTCCGATGGGCGGCGCGAGGAGGTGGTTGAGCGGGTACATAGCGCCTGTCGGGAGGGGCGTCAGGCCTACTGGGTCTGCACCCTGATAGAGGAGTCGGAGATGCTGCAGTGTCAGGCGGCGGAAAATACAGCGGTCGAGTTGACCGCCACTCTGTCGGAGCTGAGCGTCGGGCTGGTCCATGGCCGCTTGAAATCGGCAGAAAAAGAGAGGGTGATGGCGGCATTCAAAGCGGGTGATATCGATCTGCTGGTGGCGACTACCGTGATCGAGGTGGGGGTGGATGTCCCCAACGCCAGTTTGATGATTATTGAAAACCCTGAACGCCTTGGTCTTGCCCAGCTGCATCAGCTGCGTGGCCGTGTGGGTCGCGGTGGTATCGAGAGCCACTGTGTGCTGATGTATCACCCGCCACTGTCGCGCAGTGCCCAGGAGCGGCTGGGGGTGATGCGTGAAACCTGTGATGGCTTTGTTATCGCCCAAAAGGACCTGGAGTTGCGTGGCCCAGGTGAAGTGCTGGGTACCCGTCAGACCGGTGAGATGCAGTTCCGTATCGCTGACGTGATGCGTGACCAGTCGCTGCTGGTAGAGGCTCAGCAGGCGGCGGAACTGATACTGACTCGTTATCCCGAGCGCGCTAAACCTCTGATGAGGCGATGGATCGGTGACCGGCAGCAGTACATAGATGCCTGATGGTAACTACTCAGTAGTTCTGAGTTCGTTCTTTATTGAGCCGGCTCAATGGATGCTTGGCCAGTAGCGGCACCACCATGGACACCACCAATCTGCACTGTGGCTCTCTTGGGCTCTGGCGTTCAGTAATATGGCTCCCCATTGACATATTAGCATGGCATGTTTTAGTGATGGGTGTCCTGGTTGCTGTGAGGAGTGCAGCGACGAAGTCGATCCGAGTTAAGCGCCTTGTTCAGTGATTTTGTCTCTTAAAGCCATTGCTTTCCGGCTAATCTCCTCAATACTTATATCTTCATCCATGTCTTGCCTCCACTTGGTGTAATCGAAGGGCTCCCTTTGGATGAGCGCAACGAAACGCTCGGCTTCGATGTCGCCAAGATGCTGTGCAAGAACTTGAAACCCTTTTGTTTTAATCTCTGTATCGGTGATCATGCCAACACCTCTTTTATGAATCCGATAGGATCTGTAACGCGAATACCTTCGATAAGTGTAGCTTTGTTCAGGATCCCGTCATCTGTTGTAAGGAAATACTCTGCCCTAGCATGGATGGCACATGCTATATGCGGCGAATCCATTTTCTTTAGTCCATGCCCTTGGATCATTCCAGCCAGACCAAGCAACTCTGCACTTTCCTGGATATTTTAAATGGTATACTGTTGTCATTTTTTGATTTGCTCCTTTCTCTCCCTGAAAGGGTTCTTGCTGTTTTCGTAATTCAAGATATACGACCAAACAAGTTGGTATGCCCCGTTTCGTATCTCTTCTTGAATGCGCAGTTTTGCTTCTGATTCAAGCCGTATCCGAAGATGCGACTGATCATCATAAGGCCTATTGAAACAGCAGTTATCGAGATAGACTTTCATCGTTTTGTCACGGTGGTTCTGGCGCCATCTTTTTTGAACCCATGTGGATATTTTGGTTAGCTTTATTCGTCTCGAAAAAAGGTTAAAACCACCGCCTTTAGGCGGTCAGATTTATCTGAAGTAGTGATATTGCAGTCATGATGGTGGTGAGAAATAGAATATAGGCATGGCAGTTGGTAGCCTGGGTTGAGCTTGCGAAACCCGGGAGAAAGAGCAAGTTCACCATCTGGAGTGAGTGAAAGGAAATAAGGCAAATAGGTAGTTTTTAATGTGTGAGGTTGAGTGAGAGCTGGCGGTAGTATTCCCCCGGGTTTCGCAGGCTCAACCCAGGCTACTCATTTTGGTTAAGCACTCTCATTGATTCAGGGTGGAGTCCAATGAGACGCGTCGTTCAGTCGACGCGTATCCGGACTTTCAGTCCGTAACTCGAACCCACCGGCTTTAGCCGGTGAGTTGTTCAGTTA
>JBEVXV010000704.1:0-3696 GCA_040505915.1 Sedimenticola sp.
AAGTGGGTCCCACCACAACCCCGACCAGTATAGATCCAAGCCAGCCTGCGCATTCACACTCTGACACGGATGTAAACTGATCAGGAGCAGACCCCATCTTGTCAGTACACGTCACGCAGTTCATGTCATGCATGTATTGTGGTATGCTGTAGTACACATAATTCTTTGGTAAGTATTGTATGCCTATAATAACTCAATACGAGTCGTATTCTGACAAAGTGGGTCCCACCACAACCCCGACCAGTATAGATCCAAGCCAGCCTGCGCATTCACACTCTGACACGGATGTAAACTGATCAGGAGCAGATCCCATCTGGTCAGTACACGTCACGCAGCTCATGTCATACATTGTATCATCATTGTTATGTGGTATAGATACTGGTAACATAAAGTGGTTAACACAACTAGGCGCTACTCTGCTGAACAACTATTGGGGCGTCTTTTGTCATACCAAGTCATTTTTATCCGATAATTATTTACAACACTACCGCTTACATTAATCCTGCCAGTGGTAATAAAACCGCTGGACATCAACTCCATGTGTATAATTGAAATCTATGATCTTTATTGGCCGATCTTTCAAAGAGATATCTCTTTCGCAATACAAGATATCTTCTTCATTCAACAAGATATCTATTTGGTAATA
Source organism: Sedimenticola sp. (assembly GCA_040505915.1). GTDB lineage: Bacteria > Pseudomonadota > Gammaproteobacteria > Chromatiales > Chromatiaceae > Vondammii. The sequence continues at coordinate 647 of JBEVXV010000704.1, forward strand.
CAAGATATCTTATTCAGATAAACAGATATCTGTTTGAAGTTTGAACAAAGAGATATCTTATTGAAGCAATAAGATATCTTTATGAATGAAATAGATATCTTGTATTGTGAAAGAGATATCTTGTATTGTGAAAGAGATATCTTGTATTGTGAAAGAGATATCTCTTTCGTCAAATAAGATATCTCTTTCATTCAATAAGATATCTTATTGAAGCAATAAGATATCTGTTTGTCAACAAGATATCTTATTGTAGCAACAAGATATCTTATTGGAGCAATAAGATATCTTATTGAATGAAAGAGATATCTTGTTCCGGGAATAAATAGTAAAACGGCGTGCCATAGTTTGACACGTCAATTCACATGATTCATGTTTCAGGGTCCAATCAGTCCTCTGCGTTTTCCTCATCGTCGTCCTCGTCGTTCTCGCCGCCATCCATCACTGGGGCAGATTCTTGCTTTGTGTGTTCGTTCGAGCATCCCTCGTCTGCTCCGCATTTACAGTACGTCGTGCAGGAAAGCCCGCTTGCCCGACAGCTGCACTTCTGGCTCCCACATGGCATGCTCGATTTGCAACCACATGCCACAAATTGCATGAGGGACGGTGGTGCAGCAGTGGAAGTGCCATTGACAGGGCAAAGAAGGTTTTTGCTCAACTCCCATCCATACTGACTAACATCAAGATCTGGTGGGTGTAGCTGGTCTGCCGCTCGCCATGTTAGTACCTGGATACGAGCTCTCTTGATGTGCTGTAGTGCAGCTTCACTCGTTGGAGGAAGGCTCTTAATCTTTGGTGGATCATTCTTTTTGCTGAACAGTAGATATCTCAGCCCATCTAGTGTTGACGCCACCACACCTCCATACAAGTAGGACAAGAATTGGAAGCCTTCTCTTGTCCAGTCCTCTTCTGACGCATCAGGATCTGCAAATGCCCGAAGTGGAACCTTTGATTTCAGCAGCATACTGCACACGGAAGCCTTCCCTTTGCCATATGGGTACGAAACGCTATCGCAGCCTGAGAGGGCATGAGCAGGAAGCAAATCTTGACATATGTCTCCAAGTGCCATGACCGTTGCGTTGATGTCAATGACTTTGCCATTGTACTTCTTCATGGATACCTGTGCATGGGAATTATAGCACCACACGAAGTATACCAGGAGGACAAAGATATCCGTATCATCAGCGAGGACTTGGATATGCTCTGTTTGTTGGTGCAGATGAAGAAGGTAGCTGATCAGTTTGACATCTGCTTCTTCGTGAGTATATGGACATTCCTCGCCGATGATGTGCACAGATTCATTGGGGTTCTCTGCAGTACACAGGTGCTCGATGAAGCTCTTCTTGTTCTGGTCACTTTTCATGATGATGTCCCTGGCTGGAAGTACCGTTTCGTCTGTGAGCTTGTAGTCTCGTTGAGCAGCACCCTTTGCCCGTCGTCGACGTTCATGAGATTTGATGGAGTGCTCCTGGTAGCAGTCGAATACTACATACGTGGTATACGGCCGAACGAATGAGGAAATGAATCCTTTGGCGAACATAGACATCGTTGCATTCTTTGGCCACAGGGTGTGGTAGATTGCCTCATTCCCGTCTATCAGCTGCACGTCAACTGTAGTTGGTGGTTCTTTGTAGGTGATGGCCAACTTCGACACCAGGACCGACTTGCTTCCCTTGCGCATGTCTCCATAATCGTCAAAGAGGGCAGGTGGCACTGGAGCCAATTCATACTCGAATAAGTCGGAAAGCTCCACATCTCTCTTCTGGGACACAATTAGTAAACGTGCGTACAGCTTTTCCATATCGTATACGCTGGAGTCCCCTACCTTCATCTTCTTCTTGATGGCTTGCATAGTTATGACAGTTTTCTTCAAAGGGTTGTAGAACCCATCAGGAAGCTTTGATGTGAATTCAGCGGCCATGATTCCTCCTATGCTGATGGACTGATCCACGTTCACTTCGTCTGCAGCTACGCGACCATTGATAATGTTATACAATGGCTCTGTGGCTTCAGTCAGGAGTGGATTAGTGTGGCGTTCGACTTCAAGAATGATCTTCTTCCTGTCTTCGTTGTCAAGTTGTCGTCGTCTCTTCCCTTCTTCTTTGTGTCTTCCTGTGCTGTCCTCCTGATCCTCGTGTTCCGTCTCATCGAACATGTTGTCCATCGCAAGTGAAACAGCATTGCAGATGTGATGTGATAAGGTCCACTCTGCCACTTGTTCAGCTGACAACGACTTCCCCACCAAACCCCCCTTGGCCTTCCCATACCGGATGTAGGTTTGTTCCCCAAACTGATCCAAGAAAACAGCATTCCACACTCCCTTGCGATGCCGACAAACGTGTTCTCCTCTCAGGAAGGCATCTTGTAGTTCAGATGGAAGAGACGATGCCATGTCTTTTATGTGCCAGACGATATACCTGGCATAGTGCCAATGGCCTGCTGAAAAGAAGTATGGAACCATCCTCTTCAAAGCGTACATGTGCAGGAGCCAGTCTCCCTCTCGTTCAGCTTGCACGTAGAGATGAACGATCAGCAGTGGGATTATCAAGCAGTGCACCCAGAGTCGTGCTGTTCGTGACATGCAGATCGTTTCTAGTTGCTCTTCTAGAGATTCCACAGTAGTCTCCGCTGAGATCAGTGGCCGCAGCAGTGCCACTACCACCATCCGTAAGCCCCGAAGCGCCTTCGGCCATGCCTTGCCATTCAGCATACTTGCTACACCCTTGAATGCTGCTTCCAGAAGTTCCTCGAGTCCACTGCCGTTCATCAGGGTGCCGATGCATCCAACAAAGGACATTATGGTATGCATCCCTCCAGGACGAGCAATCAAGTTCTTCCAGCGATCTGGATCCGCCCATTTAACCTGCATGATGATCTTGTAGAGCTGCATGTCCGCTGACAGATGGATGTAGCGTTGTTGCCTTAAGGACTCTTCTATGAAAATCAGCGTGGTCAAGATGGTGTTGGTGTGAGCAGGCGGTAGGTCAATGAGAGGACCGAATACAAAGTGGCTCGCCATACCAACTGTCCTGCCGTCTTCTCTGGATGAAGCC
>JBEVXV010000704.1:3706-3974 GCA_040505915.1 Sedimenticola sp.
TCTGGGATCGGTTCTTCGTCGTCTGTACTCTGTACGATGGACACGAGCCATGCTAAGTCCCTCTCCATGGCATTGTGGACGTTAGCAGTCGTCTTACACAGTAGGTCGTATGCGATTCCACATGTCAGGGCTATGTTGGGAGGATTGGGCCTTTTCTGTCCGTCAAACTGATAATGTTTGACAGCGGTTTTATTCCCCACGTTGATTGATTTCATGGCCTTTTTTGAGATTCTAGGTATATCGATCGCCAGAGGAGGCCGAACTGTTG
>JBEVXV010000705.1:0-3119 GCA_040505915.1 Sedimenticola sp.
AAATCGATACTGCCCCGCCAGTTCATCAGCCAGACGTCATAACCATGTGCAGTTAGTGCATCGACTAGATTCTCTTGCACCGGCGCACGATAGATATTGGCTCTGACACCGGCTCCATGTACCAGTACTACCGGGCCTCGTGTAGCGCCTGACCTCCTATGTACATTGATCAGGTTGAGTACCAAGCCATCGCCTGCGGTATAGGGAACAGTGCGTTCAACAAGTTCGGTCATGGCCAATGCCTTACTTATCCTGGTTCTTCACGGTAGTGCCATAGGTATCCCAGAGTTCACCCGCAAAAAAAGCACCGAAGCGTGCAGTTGCCGACAGGGATATCCCTTTACCCGGCCGGTGTGCTTCGATGGTGGTGGACTGTTTTGCAAAGTCGGTCGGTACAATTTTCAATATGCCCAAGGCTACGACCTGACCACTGTCATCATCGCCTTTCCGTAATGTGGTATAGAGGGTCGATGTATCCGACCAGACATCCAGGCCAGTATCATTCCTCACCACTTTGAAACCTTCAAACCAGTAGTTCATCCCCTCGACACTGTGCAGGCGCATACGGTAACGCATATGTTTGGTATGCTCTTCTGCGGGTGAAAAAAGGTTGAAGCGGCCACCGCTGGAACACATTGGCGCACTGGAGAGGGACGGGATGGTGACTGTTCCGAACAACCCCGCTTCATGCTGTTCGTTCTCAAGCATGGCATCAAGATCCGTGGTTTGTACGGTGAGTACAAAATGAATATCCTGACCGGCAGATTTGCCATCTTGGTATGCATTTTCGTAATCGTCGAGCTCTGTGGTAGACGCATAGCCAACCATTTTTTCGGTGAACTGTAACGCATACTTTTCTTGCTTATCCCGGGTACCATCAATAGACAGTGCATCAGTATTCTTGCTGTAGTTGGTTGTCCACCCGCGTTTTCTGGCCAACGTCGAGATGTTACGCTCCGATATTGCTGTAATGGTTAAGAGCGGGTTAACGCCCAGTGAACCGGGCATGATCGAGCCATCTGTCACATACAATCCATCGTGAACATCTGTGCCTTGTGCTGCGGAAAATAGCTGCCCATCGGAATTGATTACGCCCTGGCTTGCATCATCTGCCAGCCCACACCCACCCAGTGGGTGTACCGTAATCAGATCGAAATCAAACAGCTTGGTAAATAATGGGTTGGGGACATAGGTGCCACCCCAAGCACTTGTGGCTTTGGTCAGCGTATCGGTAATACGGGTGAATACGGGCTGTTTACCTAGGTCATTCCAGCAGATGGTGGCTGTTTCATTGTCAGGCTTTAGCTTGATTCGGCCACCCGCATCATCATGCGCCATAACCAGATAGGTCTGGGTATTGGCTACTGAGCCATCATACGAATTTGCCGTAATCAAGCTCTCTAGTTCGCGGCTTTTCTCCTTGATCTTATCGAAGATGCCTGTATCGGTGTCTGTCCCGGTAATGGAACTGGCTGCAGAAAAAGCCATTGGCAGTACCGGAGCGAGAGCACCGGGCAAGCTACCCTCTTCGATAACCATCCCCTGTTTTACATCATCGCAGCTTCGCAGGTCGATCACCGATGTAATGCAGGGACCGCATGGCTGCTCCTCAGATACATCATGTGAACCACTACCAATACCATTTATTTCATGATCCATATTGTAACCAAAGGCCAGCGCATCACCATTACTGGTAAAGCCCTGCCCTAAGTGGTCGGATAGCGATAAACCTTCGGCACGGGAGCGTAGGAGAATTTCATTGCTACCAAGTGTTCCTGCTGAAACCACTACTACATCGGCGGTGACAAACATTGGCCCGGCATCGAACCGGTCTCGATGACATCCCACCGGAATATAGTGTATCTGCCAACCACCCGCTACCTGCGGTGAAATATGCCGCACATCAATTCGGCAGAAGATCTCGGCACCGTGATTGCGTGCATCGGGGATGTAGTTTTTGCTTAATGTCCCCTTCGAACCATAGTTGCAACCGGAAATGCAGTCACCGCAGCCATTGCATGCCGCCTGATGAATGCCGACCTGATTGAGCCCATCCTGAAACGCTACGTTGATGGGGGTCAGTTTACATGTGTTCCGGTTACCAAGAAGTTCTGCTGCATCCAGTAGGTTCTTGCGCTTGTTCAGACTGGGGAAATTATCAGGGTAGGTGAGTGGATTAAGCATATCCATTGCTCGTGCGTATCCTTCGGCCAGACTCTGGTCTGAATCTTCTGTAATAGCTTTGGGCCAGCCATTCTCAGTAGTAAATAGGCGTTGATCCGCTTGTAGGGCGACGTTGGCATTGACCTGCGATGTCCCCCCCAAAGCGCAGCCGGAAAAAACAGAGATATCATCTTGATAGCGCAGGTGGTAGACGGCATCACGGTCACCAACATGACCAACGGGTGAGTCGATCTGAACGGCGGGAAGGGCAGAGGTAATTGAATCGGGATACTCTCCAGTAGGTATTTCACGCCCGCGTTCGAGCAGGCAGACAGAGACCGGCTCTCCGTTGGCTTTGGTTGATCGTGCCAAGCGTGAGGCGGCCACCGAGCCACCGTAACCGGAGCCGATGACCACAACATCATAGTGGGCACGCATGTTGGATAGTGGTGAAGAAAATAGGGTCATAGGTTAGTTCCTCCGTGTTTATTTTTTCTAAGTCTGCTTCAGCTTACTCTCAGGCGTATAAGCCCGTTCCACTCTGGCAACGATTAACTGATAGTGTCGGTACCACTCTTCTTGACCTCTCTGCTGCGCCTGAAGGTGCTCCTGATTCATTTTCCAGTACTTTATTGACTCTTCATCACGCCAGTAGGAGACGGTGATTCCAAAGCCGTTGGCATCTCTTGCTGAATCGGCACCAAGAAACCCTGGCTGTTTTTGGGCCAGCTCTACCATTCTTTCTGCGGTTGTTCGGTATGCCTCATCTTCTTCATCTAGTTGTGATGTGAAGATGACTGCATAGTAGGGTGTTTCAAGGGTATTTGAGATCATATGTATTCCATGATGATCGGTATGATTCTGATTCTTATGTTGCGCGAGCGTCTCATGATAAACAGTGGAACCACTGCCGTCCATTAATATACCCAATTGAGCGGAAGTTCTATCTGTCCAGG
>JBEVXV010000706.1:0-2348 GCA_040505915.1 Sedimenticola sp.
GGGTGGAGAGAATGGCGAAGAAAAAGGCCGGCGGCATCACTTGACCGAGCACCTCCAGCACCTCCATACCAAGCAGCTGCATCAGCACCTTATTGGAGATAACACCGGCTGCGGCATCCTGGAGGATCTGGATATAACTCTGACTCACCACGATCAACATCAACACGATGATGATGGCAAGAAAAGACTTGCTCACCTCACGCAGGATATAACGGTCGATAATTGATAGCATAAGATCTGTGATTGGAGTTATTCTGTCTGTAACCGCACCTGTAAACTACTCTTTGCGCCTCAAACGCAAGCGGCAGAATAGCATATTCTACGCATCCAATCTGACTGACCGATACCCGCCGCTCCGAGACCCTCTGGCTCGGCGCGGGGCAGAACATCATTAGGAGAAGTTATGGAGTATTCCCTCAAGTCGGGTAACCCGGCAACACAACCCACCGCCTGCCTGGTGCTGGGTCTCTTTTCTCGACGCAGGCTGAGCGAAACAGCGGCGGCGGTTGACAAGGCGAGTGGTGGTTATCTGAAGGGTTTTTTGAAAAAAGGGGATATGGATGGCAACAACGGCGAGATGGTGATGCTCTATGATGTCCCCGGCGTACGCGCTCAACGCCTGCTGCTGGTAGGGCTGGGAAGCGAGAAGGCGTTTGACCTCACCGTCTACCGCAAAGCAATGGAGCAGGTTACCGACGAACTCAACCAGGGGCACGCCATCGAAGCGCTCTGCACACTAACCTCCCTAGAGCCCAAGGGGAGCTGCAGCTATCGCCTGCTGCGGGAATCAGTAGCCGTAATGGAGGAGCGGGTTTATCGCTTTGACCAGTGTAAAAGTGACGTTAAACCGGCCAAACGCCCACTGAAACGGGTCAGCTTCCATATCGGCGACAGCCATGATCATAAACAGAGTCAACAAGCTATCACCCACGGCCGCGCCATCAGCACCGGCACAGCGATGGCTAAAGATCTCTCCAACCTTCCCGGCAACATCTGCACACCGACTTATCTGGCAAAACAGGCTCAGGGTCTGGGGAGAAAGTCAGACAAGTTGAAGGTACAGGTGCTCGAAGAGAAACAGATGGCGGCCCTGAGTATGGGGGCGCTGCTCTCGGTCTCCCGTGGCAGCCGAGAGGCGGCGAAGCTGATCGTCATGGAGTACAAGGGGGGCAGGGCCAAGGATAAACCGGTGGTGCTGGTGGGCAAGGGACTGACCTTCGACTCCGGCGGCATCTCACTCAAGCCTGGGGCCGCCATGGATGAGATGAAATATGACATGTGCGGCGGAGCCAGCGTCTTGGGCACCATGGCCGCCTGTATCGAAATGGAGCTGCCTATCAACCTGATCGGCATAGTCCCCTCCTCCGAAAATATGCCCGATGGTGATGCCAATAAACCGGGAGATATCGTCACCAGCATGGCGGGGCTGACCATCGAGGTGCTCAATACCGATGCCGAGGGTCGCTTGATCCTCTGTGATGCCCTCACCTATGCCGAGCGATTCAATCCTGCGGCGGTGGTCGATATCGCCACCCTCACCGGTGCCTGTGTCGTCGCCCTGGGTGCCCATGCCAGCGGCCTGCTGGGTAATAACGACGCCCTCGCCAACGAACTGCTGGAGGCGGGCAGAGTCAGTGGCGATCGTGCATGGCAACTCCCTCTGTGGGAGGAGTACCAGGGCCAGCTCAACAGTAATTTTGCCGATATCGCCAACATCGGCAGCAAAGGCGGTGGCACCATCACCGCCGCCTGCTTCCTCTCCCGCTTCACTAAGAAGATGAAATGGGCACACCTGGATATCGCTGGCACCGCCTGGAAAAGCGGCGAACAAAAGGGGGCCACTGGTCGGCCAGTGCCTCTACTCAGTGAGTTTCTGCTCAAGCGTTGCGGGCTATCGAAATGACCCAGGTAGATTTCTACATCATGGGAGATCGGGCGAAGGGTGACCGTTATCAGCTCGCCTGCCGTATTGCCGAGAAGGCGCTCAGTCAGAGCCGGCGCATTTACCTGCACACCAATTCAGCAGCGGAATCACAACGTCTTGATCGACTGATGTGGACCTACAAGGAGGATGGCTTCCTGCCTCACTCCCTTCTTGGTAAGGGAGATCAATCCCTCAACCTGATAGTTATTGGCAACGGCGCTACGCCGGGTGATGAGCATGATGTGCTGATCAATCTTGCCAATGAGGTCCCCGACTTTTTCAGTCGCTTTGAGCGAGTTGCCGAGTTGATAGACAGAGATCCTGGGGTACGCTCCGCAGGACGGGATCGCTTCCGTCTCTACCGTGATCGTGGCTATACCCTCAACACCCACAATATTGAGAAGTGATCATGACGCCTCCCGAT
>JBEVXV010000707.1:0-5242 GCA_040505915.1 Sedimenticola sp.
GGTCGATGTAATATGTTTGGTGCATTGAATCATGTCTGGCATAATCAGAGAAGCGTTTTACTTAATATGATAACACTTAACATGTATATGTTACCGTTCCTGACACTGTTGCGGCTTTCTGTGAATTGGCGGTGACAGCATAGCGTATTAATTACTATTTCTATTAATACATCACAGACCATTTAAATATTTATTTGCTGTCTGTGCGGCAGATAGTTTAAGTTGCCTGTGCATTTCACACATAATTGATGAACTTAAAAAAAGCTTGGTCATTTTGATCATCAACCGTTTAAATTTGGTTTTAGCTATATATATTGTATGCAGTTATTCTGATGGTTGATGTGATTGGTGTGACAATTCACATGACAACATTGTGGTGTGTATATATACTGCTCTAATTGCACATACTGTGTATAGATCAATTTGCGTACGTTTTCTTTTGTCACCTTTCGACACAATACAAACGTAAGAAAAGAATATGTTATGCGACGATCGAACTGAACCTTTGTATGTTTCAGTCGGAATCGGTCAATGATGCCGCTGTGGCTCCGCTAAATGAGGACGCTATACATCGGCGTATATTAGAACTTGACTCAATGATACAGAGTACAAAATACTCGAAACAGAAAGAGACCATAAAACAAGAGCTGGTATCATTTTTGTCGCGTTTATCACCGTCAAAAACTCTCCAAGACGCCGTACCAGTTGACATCCGTATGTTTTTAGTTCATAAGGACTCGACAGGGAAAACACAGATACACACTACTGGTTGTCCGTCTTTAGGCCAATCGGGCGGTTCTGTGTGTGGATGTCCATTGAGGCGCGCGGCCGGTTCAGTTGACAGTCTGTTAGGTCAAGTGAGAGCAATATTTCGTGACTTTGGTCGTGGCACAGACTGGAATGGTTCCCTTGGCATTGGCAACCCGGCTGCATCTCCCATTTTAAAACGACACTTGCACGCGGTTAGATTGGAACAGTCCAGGGCAGCTGTAATCCCGCACCAGGCAGTTCCATTGTTCATGAATAAACTCTGTCACGTTATGAGGCACTTGTCATATCGACTTTATAATCAGCAAATGCCAATGCTTACAAAGTTCATGCTACACCGTGACCGGACGTTCTTCTACATTATTTCACTCACCGGTGATCGTGCAGGTGATTTAGGGGCTTTACTAACTGACTCACTCCACTGGCTGCCTCAGCGCGAAGGCGTGTTTTTCACGTTGACAAAAGGCAAGACTATAGATATTCGAAATCCGAGAACGGTAGTTTTAACACATTCAGATGAAGCTGAATTCTGTGCGGTTCATTTACTAATGGCATACCTTCAATTTTGCTCGGAAAATAACATTGATCTCAAACATGGCTACCTATTTCGACCGTTGAATAACGCGCTATCGGGTGTGAATGATAAACCGTTGTCTTCATCCACGGTAAATAGTCGGTTAAAGGGGCATCTCCAGCACTTGAACATTTTTGATGGCGAGACACCCCACGGTACCCGTAGTGCCTGTGCTCTCACTTTAACGTGGCTAGGAGTTAGTAGTGACGAAGTTAAGTCTCATGTAGGTTGGAAATCGGACGCGATGTTGAAACATTATACTTCAACAAATGCCATCCATGACAAATCATCGTCCGTCGGTACGTTGTCGCATAATGTACTGTCACCTGGTGTGCAACGTAAAATTGATCTATACAAGAGTCTCAGGTGTTCCGAGAAGGTTGTGCCATGATTATTAGGACTCTCATATGAATTTCCAGACGGGGTCACTGAGGGCACAGCTTGCGGAGCTAAGGAGATCCATTCATGAGGACGCTGTTTCTGCGGCGTTAAGGGACGTGAAAGAATATGCTGCCAGAACCATGGATTTAAATGTAGATTCGCTTCAGATGAAGTTGATGCACCTTGAAGAATGTGCTCGTTTGGCGAACCACGACGACCGGCAACTGTACTCCACCGTTATGCAGCGTTTCCTATGCCATAAAAGCCACAAGAGTGTTGGTTTTCTTATCACGTCATTATTATCTTCACCAGCAGAGGCCAGAATTCTGGAGAAGGAGCAGAAATTCCTGAAACTGCACAGTAATGCAGAGAAACCAGCTGCCGATCCGAAAGTTCCATCGCCGCCCATGCCATTTGAGCCTTTTCCATTTCCACCTATGCCAAGTATGCGTCGTCCAAGGATGCCTTTCCAGTTTACAGCACCCAGACCATTTGGTGGCCAACGCAGGGGCTTTGTCAGGCCACGTGTCCCTGGTCCAGGTTATTCAGGATGTTACACCTGCGGCGACCCTCAGCACTTCCAGGCGGATTGTCCTAGATCAGGGCAATTTTAGTTGCGTGGTGCAGTAACAGGTTTTGTTTTAAACTTGGAATTATTATGTTACAGACTCAAGAAACCGGGGACGTTATGCCACAAAACTGGGAGACTTCATATGCTTTCAAACCGGCATCGATTGTTCCCCGAGTTCCGATTCCTCAGTATGTTGATTGTCACAAGCGACCGGTAGTAATCGACCAGGTAGACGGTCTAACTCTCCCGGATGTTACTCATCACTTACAAGATGTTATGGATCGCGAGTTCACATTCTTGGACCCGGATTATTTCATTGCTGGAAATTTACATTCACGGATTCCACAGTGGCGACAGTTAATTACGGATGAAGGATGTGAAGCGTTGCAGTGGATTGAGAATAAAGTGGATGTTCTTCAGTTTATGTCGCCTTTCAAGGGACAATTTGGTGGGGAAACATACGACCATTCTTATCCACCATCGCGTCATTTTAACAATGCTCCAATGTGCAAAGGATTCACAGATTTTATTAATGAAGAACTTACGTCACGTATGCAGTCAGGAGCCATTTCGTACCTAGGGGAGGTGGGTGTGTGTGAACCTCCGTACATCATATCTCCAATTACTATAGAACCAACAAAACCGAGGTTGTGTATAAATCTCATGTATTTAAACCTATTCATGAAAGATACACCTTTTACATTGGATACGCTTGCAGACGTGCCAACAGTGGTGAGTAGGAATGCGTTTATGACCAAACTTGATGATAAATCGGGCTACGATAATGTGTTCGTGACACAAGCATCGAGAACACTATTGTGTTTTCAGTGGGGTGGCCATTACTTTTGTTGTAATACTCTTCCTTTTGGTTGGAAAAACTCTGCTTATGTGTACCACACACTCAATTTGTTGGCGATGAGTCACATCCGAGATCAGTCAGTATCATGTTTGTTGTATATTGATGACCGTCTGCTGGAGCAATATAATGGGGAGGTGCCCGACAGCATGGAATCACATTTCGCAAGAGCACAGATTGCAATAAAAGTTGCTGTCTGCGTACTTGTTAGTCTGGGATATTTTATTAATCTATCCAAGTCAGTTTTGATCCCAACTCAAACAATCACATTTCTTGGCATGATTGTTGATTCAGTGCATGGGTCATTTTTCGTTACGGATGCACGAAAACACAAATTACAGAACCTCCGTGACCACATTTTAACATGCAACTCAATTCCACTCCCCACTCTTCAGAAATTTGTGGGCATGTGCATCTCATTGTCCTTGGCTATTCCAGCTGCAAAATTATTCACATGCGTAGGAAATAGAGCTATTGCCGGAGCCGCCAAAGTGGCATCATTCTGGATATCAGTAGGTCCTGACCTTCGTGAGGAAATCTCACATTGGTTATTTTTGGACGATTGGGTCACTCCATTTCCATGGTTCCCGGAACGGCACTTTATTCTCCGCATCTCTTCGGATAGTTCTGATTACAAATGGGCAGCGATTTACCACTCGGACAAAGGTGACATCATATGTTCCGACTTCTGGTCGGATGAGGAGAAACGCCTCCCTATCATGGTCAAGGAAGCCCTAGCACTGCTATACGCATTGGGCAGTCTGGGTTCCTGCATTTCCAACAAGCGGATCTCAGCTCAGGTTGATAACATGGCACTCATTCATGCATGGGAAGGGCAATACTCAAAGAATGCAGATTTAAATAAGGCTTTAAAGTCAATTTTCAAGGTGGTGTTTCAGAACAATGCGTTGTTAACTCTCACATATATCTCCTCCGCTGATAATCCATCGGACTTTCCATCCAGAAGTATCTCAAAGTCGGACGCAACTATTTCCACAAGGACGTGGTTTTTCATTCAGCACATGTTTGGTCCACACTCAGTTGATATGTTCAGTCTGGATAGCAATGCCATGGTTGATAGCAATGGTAAAAGGTTGAGACATTTCACCCCATACCCCACACCAAATTCTGATGGTGGAGATGCATTTGCACAACCATTGTCAATCGGGGAGACATATTTCGCATTCCCGCCATTCATACTCATTCCTGCTGTGGTCCGTTTCATAATTCAGGAACACATTAAATGCACTATTGTTTTCCCGGATTTCCATCCTTCTCTCCCATGGTACAACATTATTGTGAGGAACGCGACACACATTGCGGTTGTTGGTTACGCAGGTGACAAAGGGGTGTTGCTTTTCCCATCCAAATCTGGTTATCGGGCAGATAAACAGGGACTACATTGGAACCTATTGGCTGCGCAATTCACTCCTCGATTACCAAGTCCATTATTTTACCACCATCAGCGATGTCCTCCAAATCACATCCCAGTCCTGTTCATAGGCGACTCTATGATCAGGTTCCTTGAAAATCGTTTTGAGAACACCATGGTCATGTCTGTGGGCGGGGGGAAACTGTGCGATGCCTGTGATTTATTACGTCTTGAAATCCAAAAACGGCATTTATTTGTGGTAATATTTCATTCTGGTACAAATAACATTAACAAATTAAATATCCCAGAACAAGTGCAACTGGCACATGCCCAACAGAGTTTGGACAATGTCGCAAGAAAAATCATTGTGCTCCAGCAGACGACAAATTTTGCCATGGTGTTTTCAGGTTGCATCTACACTCGTTCGACAATCATTAATCGCAGAGTTGACATTCTCAATGATTGGATAAGACGTGCATGTAGAACATATGGATTTATGTACATTAATAACAGGAACATTGACAAACATATGTTACGAGACACTGTTCACCTCAATGATATGGGCTGCAGGACTCTTGAACATAATTTGAAAGGCTTACTGTAGTGGTGGACGTGGCGTTACTGGCCGATTTCGCACCTGAAACATGCATGTAAACCCGGTTTGTATGTTTCCAACAGGAGAGGTCACACTGTACACAAATCGGTTGTTTTATTGCTGTC
>JBEVXV010000708.1:0-3022 GCA_040505915.1 Sedimenticola sp.
CTTGGATCTGCTTCTTTTATAAAATAAATTGAAGTTACTAGACAAGAGTGTGTGTTGTTTCCTTCACTTTTTGAAGTATTGGCGAAATGGAGATATAGCCTTAGTAAATAATAATAAAATAATTATTATAATAATAATAACAATAATGGTAACCTGTCATTTCAGGTGTCACCAAATCCTGTCAAAAGAAAAAGAAAAATATATTCACCTACACAGCTCACAAATGCATATTTGGATGTGATAGAAAACAAAATCCCCGTATACAAAGCAGCAAAACTCTATGGCGTACCCAACCAAACATTGAGAGATCGCGTGATCGGGAAGGTTGACGTGGACAGTGTCACGGTCGGTAGTGCGCCACTGTTTGATCAGGAAGAGGAAGCTAGACTCACTAGGCATATAAAAGAGATCGCGACTGTTGGATACGGCTATACCCGAGCCGAAGTCATTAATTTGGCGTCTGAGTATGCCGTTCTGCTTGGAAAACGTGAAAAGGAGAAACCATTAACACATAGGTGGTTCTATGGGTTCCTCAGTCGCTGGCCGGAACTCAAAGTTCAGAGGCCCAAGACTCTTTCAGAACTGAGAGCAAAAGCCTGTTCAACAGAGAGTGTTTCAAAGTATTTTGAAGAGCTGGGTAAAATATTGGACAAATACGGACTGCAAAATAAACCGCAAAACATATATAATATTGATGAGAAGGGGATTCAGCAAAATTTCACGCCAACACACATTGTTTCAGCTGCTTCCCACGTACCTTCCGTAGTGACATCCGAGCGATCGTCTACCACCACAATCCTCGGGTGTGGAAACGCACTCGGATATCAGGTACCCCCTTACTTCGTGTTTAAGGGTGCGAGGATGAGGGACGAGCTATTAGAAGGAGCGTCCGCAGGTGCATGCGGCACAGTGTCTAAAACGGGCTGGTCGAACTCAACCGTATTTCTCGAATACCTGCAAAACCATTTCACCAAGTATGCAAAGTCCGGACCAGATGACCACATCCTCCTTTTGTACGACGGCACAGATCGCACATATCCCCATACCTTGTAGACTGGGCTCAAGATAACAACATTATCTTATTCGTTCTCCCGCCGCATACATCTCACATCCTGCAACCAATGGACGTTGGGTGCTTTGGTGCATTCTCAAAGGTATATAGCAACGAATGCCAGAAGCACCAGCGAACAACAGGAGCCGTAATTGGCAGGTACAATGTGTGTTCGGTAGCCTGCAAGGCTTACACCAAGGGACTGTCTCCGGCTAATCTACAATCGGCATTCCGAAAATCCGGCATTTATCCCTTCAATCCTTCAGCCATAGATTCAACGGTATTCGAGGCGGACCAGCTGAGGAAGGAGTTCCAACTAGAACAGAATGTACACCATGTACAAGACACACCAACTGAGGTACATGTAGCCAACATAATCGGTGGTATCATGGAAGATGTCGTTCCATCTGAAGGAGAGTCTCAGACACAAGTAGACAGCTTACCAGTATCAGTTCTACCAGCTATACGGTCGGATGTGTTTAACGAACCTGCGTCTATACCGGAATGTATGAGACCATCTTCAGACACCATCATCCCAATGAACACAGATGCCTTCTTCAAAAAGAAACGACCAAAATTTGTTACTCCAGTTTCGAAAGAGCGTCGGTCTGTGAGCAAGGTTGTGGCAGGGAAAGCGATAACAGAGGCAGATGTCACTGCCCGGTTAAAGCAGTATTTCTCTGAGTCACAACCAATTGCAAAACAAAAGACAAAATTCCAACCCCCCGTGAAAACACCTTGCAACTCACAAAATACCAAGAAGAAAGCCAACACAGAACGAGCCAAATCTACTGAAATTCAATTATGTATAAATGACAGTCCAAAGGCCAGTACATCTGGAGCCCAGCGTATGTGTGTGTCCACTGACTCGGACACATCTGAAGTGTTTGAAACGACCCCCTGTTGTGTGTGTGGACAGTTCTCCCCCGAGGCGCTAAAGCAACTGCCATATGTGGAATTCACCTCGTGGGCTGAATGCGACTACCAACCATGCGGGCACTGGGTGCATCTGAAATACTGTTGTCCCCTACGCGTGATAAGACGCAATACCAAATTCTTCTGTCCCTGCCATGGGCTTCCATGGACAGGCATAGAGGAATAAACCCAAAACCGCCCAAAACAATCTTGTAAATAGTGTAAATACGTTGTTTTTTTAAATAGAAAAAATAAAAATATTTTGTTTATATAATTGTGTCTGCTGGTTATAATTGTTATAATCAGGGTCGGTAATCAGGGGTAGGGGACAACAATACACGTGATTCATTAGTCCACGTTTCCAAACTACACATACCGGATACCGCCGGGTGTATCTCTACTGGTGGGATCTACGAAAAGAAAGAGGGAAGAAAGCTGAGGTAAGGAGTGCCCCGTCACCCTAATATAAAATACATTATCTATATATATATAGATACATTATCCATAAATCACCAGGAATACCCCCAACATACCAGTTATCAATTATCCCGATTGATACAAGTAACATTATAGAATACAAAACTAATTTCGAAATAGGCTTCCAGTAGCGGTCTGCGAATTTATGCTGTCCTATTTGATATTAACGGATCAGTGTGCCAGTCTAACTGAGCCTCGCTTTGACATTGTTGACATAAAATGTAGTTTTTCAATTTCAATGTGACGTCCCAGACAGTTCTATCACAAGCTATTTATTAAGGTATGCCCACCATGTATTGTAGTTAGGAAATATTTGTTTTGTATTCGTTCTTATTGAAACGCGAGGCGATCAAACTCTTATATTAACGGTTCATGGTGTCACGACTGTATATATTGTAATAAAACACTAATTATATGTGCTCAATATTTAATATTTCTTTCAAATATATATGTGTGGTCACATCTGATCGTTTCTTCGAACTACGTCAAATTCAAACTTTTTATTGAGTCCCCTGACGGTTCGAGAGATCAATATTCGACTGTATATGCACATTTTATCCCCAAAAATAGAAAATGCAG
>JBEVXV010000709.1:0-17359 GCA_040505915.1 Sedimenticola sp.
GACCTTCCTGTTTAGTGCTGACATCATCTCAGGCAAACAAATAATACTTAGCCCAAGCATTGATGCCTGTTTGCAATAATCATCTACTTCCGCACTACCTTGCTCTTGTATGAATTTTTTAATATATGATGAAGAATCAAAGAATACATTCATTTTGAATTTTCTCGTTCTTCTATAATTACTTTTGATATGTCCCCGCCTTGCACAGTTAGCTTCATTCGTTTCTGCTTCCAAGACGGTTGATCTTTGTTTTCTTTATTGATGGGTGTTATTTCAGCTATTTCCTTTCCATGACGTAATACATGAACTGTTTCTCCATTTTCCACGGAAGAAAATATAGCTGATGCATTTTTCCTGAATTCAGTGAAGCTAACCGTCATCATTTTTATTTGACCTCTAAACCTTGCTCTGAATGGATAAAGTGTACATCGCTGTACAGTATCGTACAAGGTGTGGTCTGTATTAAAGTGGGCCCCTAAGTCAATACAATATTGTACTTAAGTTTTAAGCATTCATCTGCAGCTGATTGGCGCTGCCCCTATTTAGGTTCATTATCTACCATGTTTTTCGGTTCCTGAGTCAACTCGGTAGCACTCTGACTAAACTTATCGGTAATAACGGCACCCCATAGTCACCGTTCTGGTAGACCCAGTCTGGTGTACGTGATGATGGGGTAGTATGCGGTTGCCAGCAAAAGGGCTGCCAAGGTTATTTTTGAAAAGTGATACTGGAAGAGTAATGATTGTTAACATATTCCAAAATGGAATCTTATATATAAGAAACATGAATTTGTTTTATCTTTCGTGCGGGATTACTCTTCATCTTCCATACATAGGTAACTGAATCATGAGCGCAAAAACACTCTACGATAAAATTTGGGAAAGCCATCTGGTTCGAAGCGATGAGGATGGCACTGCACTTCTCTATATAGACCGGCAGTTGGTTCACGAAGTGACCTCTCCTCAGGCCTTTGAGGGGCTGAGGATGAGTAACCGCCAGCCCTGGCGCCCGGATGCCACTATCGCAACTCCCGATCATAATGTACCGACTCTGGGGCGCGCCCAAGGTATCGACGATCCGATTGCACGGCTGCAGGTGGAGACTCTGGGCCAAAATTGCCGCGACTTCGGCATCACCGAGTTTGGCATGAATGATCTACGCCAGGGCGTGGTTCATGTTATGGGAGCAGAGCAGGGGCTGATCTTGCCGGGTATGACCGTGGTCTGTGGTGATTCACATACCGCTACGCATGGGGCCTTTGGTGCTCTTGCCTTCGGTATCGGCACTTCGGAGGTTGAGCATGTGCTTGCAACCCAGTGCCTGATTCAGAAGAAATCAAAGGCGATGCAGATCAAGGTCGATGGCCAGCTGGGCAACGGCGTTACCGCCAAGGATATCGTGCTTACGGTGATCGGTGTGCTGGGTACCGCTGGTGGCACCGGTTATGTCATTGAATTTGCCGGTGAGGCGATTCGCGGATTGACCATGGAGGGGCGTCTGACCCTCTGTAATATGGCGATCGAAGCGGGTGCCCGTGCTGGCTTAGTGGCGGCGGATGACACTACCATCGACTATCTTAAAGGGCGTCCCTATGCACCAGAGGGTGAGGTATGGGTGCGGGCAGAGGCGGCATGGCGAGAGTTGCACAGCGATGAGGATGCAGTGTTTGATACAGTGATAGAGCTGGATGCCGCTGCTATCGATCCGCAGGTCACTTGGGGTACCTCCCCGGAGATGGTGTTGCCAGTAAGTGGCGTGGTACCCAATCCAGAGGATGAAGGCGATGCAGTCAAAGCGGATGGCATGCGTAGGGCTCTTCAGTACATGGGGCTGGAGGCGGGTACACCGATCAATAAAATTCAGCCTGACAGGGTCTTTATAGGCTCCTGCACCAACGGCCGAATCGAGGATCTACGAGCTGCTGCTGAGGTCGCCAAGGGGCGTAAGCGGGCAGATAGTATTAGTCAGGTATTGGTTGTGCCAGGTACCGGCCTGGTAAAACAGCAGGCTGAGGCCGAGGGGTTGGATAAGATCTTTATTGATGCCGGTTTTGAGTGGCGTGAACCTGGCTGCTCAATGTGCCTGGCAATGAATGCGGATCGGCTCAACCCAGGTGAACGCTGTGCATCCACCTCCAATCGCAACTTTGAGGGGCGTCAGGGGCAGGGGGGTCGTACACACCTGGTGAGTCCTGCTATGGCGGCTGCTGCGGCGGTGACCGGTTACTTTGTCGATGTCAGAGAGTTATAGGGTGTAGTTATGGATAAATTCAAATTGATCAATAGTGTCGCCACCCCGTTGGATCGTGCCAATGTGGATACCGATGCTATTATTCCTAAGCAGTTTCTGAAGTCGATTAAGCGTACCGGATTCGGCCCTTATCTGTTTGATGAGTGGCGCTATCTGGATCATGGTGAGCCTGGGATGGAGTGCAGTGGGCGTCCGCTGAACCAGGATTTTATACTCAATGACTCACGCTATCAGGGTTCCCAGGTGCTGTTGGCTCGTGAGAACTTCGGCTGCGGCTCTTCGCGGGAGCATGCACCATGGGCGCTTGAGGACTACGGTTTCAGGGTGGTTATTGCCCCCAGTTTTGCCGATATCTTTTTTAACAACTGCTTCAAGAACGGGATTTTGCCGATTTGCTTGGGCAGTGATCAGATCGATCAACTCTTCAGCAAGGCGATGGGGGATCAGCCGTTGCAGGTCACCGTTGATCTGCAAGCCCAGGTGCTGGGGTTAGCCGATGGTGAAGTTATCTCCTTCGACGTGGATGAGTTCCGTAAACACTGCCTGTTGGAAGGGTTGGATGATGTTGGCCTAACACTGCAGCACAGCAATGAAATCAAAGCGTTTGAACTACGTCACCGGCAGCAGGCCCCTTGGGTGTTTTCAGGGTAAGGCAGTAGGTAACTATTCAGTGGCACCTGGTTGAAGGTTATTTCCACCAGGGGTCGGAGTCGTTTGCGATAAGATGGTGGGAATAGCCATCTGTTTTTGGCGCAAACGACTCCGACCCCGAGCGATAGTGATCCTCCCGGGTGCGATATTTAAAATAGACAGTGATAAAAACAGATAGGTAACGAGATGAGCAAGAATATTCTGATTCTACCGGGTGATGGCATTGGCCAGGAGATCGTGACCGAAGCGGTAAGAGTGCTGGCTTGCCTGCGCGACGACTTTGGTCTTGATATTGAGATGGATGAGGCGCTGGTGGGCGGTACCGCTTACGATGCCACGGGTACTCCGCTACCGGATGCTACCCTGGATCTGGCAAAAGAGGCGGATGCCGTACTCTTAGGTGCGGTGGGTGGTACCCAGTGGGAATCTCTGGATATTTCAGTGCGCCCTGAGAGGGGACTGCTGGGTCTGAGAAAAGGGTTGGGATTGTTTGCAAATCTCCGCCCTGCCATCCTCTATCCTCAGCTGGCGGCAGCATCGACACTGCGTGAAGAGGTAGTTTCAAGCCTGGATATAATGATCGTTCGAGAGCTGACCGGCGGTATCTACTTTGGTGAGCCCCGTGGTGTACGCACCCTTGAGAGTGGCGAGCGGGAAGGCTACAACACCTTGGTTTATCGCGAGTCCGAGGTTGATCGTATTGTTCGTGTGGCGATGGATATCGCTATGAAACGTGGTAAGCGGGTCTGCTCTGTGGATAAGGCCAACGTCCTTGAGTGTACCGAGATGTGGCGAGAGACGGCGATTCGTGTGGGCGATGACTACCCTGAGGTTGAGCTTTCTCATATGTACGTTGACAATGCGGCCATGCAGTTGGTGCGTGCCCCCAAGCAGTTCGATGTGATGGTCACTACAAATATGTTTGGTGATATCCTCTCTGACTGTGCCGCCATGCTTACCGGTTCCATCGGTATGCTGCCGTCGGCATCACTGGATGAGAATGGTCGTGGAATGTATGAGCCGATTCACGGCTCCGCTCCTGATATCGCCGGTCAGGGTGTGGCCAACCCCTTGGCTACCATCCTCTCTGTCTCCATGATGCTGCGCTACTCTCTCAATGAGGGAGCGATGGCCGAAAGAGTAGAGCAGGCAGTGATGAAGGTGCTGGATGATGGCCTGCGTACTCCAGATATCTATTCCGAAGGGAGCAAGCAGGTGGGTACTGAAGAGATGGGTGATGCCGTAGTTGCCGCGCTGAAAGCGGGGTGACTATTCTAGGGTGGGCACCTGTCAAGGATGACGGTGCCATTATGGCTGCTTTGATTTAGTTGAAAAGTAGCTCTTATTGTATTGATTTTTTAATAAAATAGGTAGATTTGTCATGAAGCGGGTAGGTTTTGTCGGTTGGCGAGGCATGGTAGGTTCGGTCTTGATGGAGCGCATGCGCGCTGAGAAGGATTTTGACCAGATAGATGAACCGGTTTTTTTCACTACATCACAGGTAGGGCAGCAGGGGCCGGATGTGGGTAAGCCGATTCCGCTGTTGAAAGATGCCGTCGATATCAATGAGCTGAAGCAGATGGATGCTATCGTCTCCTGTCAGGGAGGCGGTTATACCAATCAGGTCTTTGGGCAACTGCGAGCAACTGGCTGGCAAGGTTACTGGATTGATGCCGCCTCCTCCCTGAGAATGAAGGGCGATAGTGTCATTGTGCTGGATCCCGTCAACCTTAACGTGATCACTGATGCTCTGCGTTCGGGGGTGAAGAATTTCATTGGTGGCAACTGCACCGTGAGTCTGATGCTGATGGGGTTGGGCGGGCTGTTTCGTGCGGGCTTGGTGGAGTGGGCGACGGCGATGACTTATCAGGCCGCTTCAGGCGCGGGAGCAAAAAATATGCGAGAGCTGCTCAGTCAGATGGGTAGCGCGCATGACTCGGTAAAACCCTTGCTGGACGATCCGTCATCCGCCATTCTTGAGATAGATCGTCGTGTAGCTGAACGTATGCGTAGCGACCAGTTCCCTACCGATAACTTTGGTGTGCCTTTGGCGGGCAGTCTGATTCCCTGGATCGATACCCGCATGGAGAATGGCCAGAGCCGGGAAGAGTGGAAAGGGGGAGTCGAGAGCAACAAAATTCTCGGTCGAATTGATAACCCGATCCCGATCGATGGGCTCTGTGTCAGGGTCGGTGCAATGAGATCCCACAGCCAGGCGCTGACGATAAAGCTAACTCAGAATCTCCCCCTGGATGAGATCGAAGATATCATCTCCTCGGCCAACGATTGGGTCAAGGTGATACCCAATGAGCGCGAAGAGACCGTTCAGTCACTGACTCCAACGGTGGCGACAGGAACCCTTGATGTGCCTGTAGGGAGGCTGCGTAAGTTGGCAATGGGTGATGAGTACCTCGCCGCCTTCACGGTAGGCGATCAACTGCTGTGGGGTGCTGCTGAGCCTCTGCGCCGGATGTTGCGTATTCTGTTGGAAGATTGATTTTTCGGCATTGTAACTATTCATTGGCCCCTGTTATGAGGCTATTTTTACCAGGAGGCGGGCATATTTTATGCCGCACTTCCCTGTAGGTGCGCTCTCTCGAAGCGCGATGGATAGTTGCACCCTGGTCGTTGTTTTATCGCGGTCCGAGAGACCACGCCTACAATAAGATCGGAGCCCGGTACTGAATAGTTACTCAGCGTGTAACTATTCAGCTATACCTATTTTTTGGCTGTTTTTACCAGGGGCCGGCGTTGCTTGTCCGAGAGTAGGCACCTCTATATTTCAGTCAGGCTCCGTAGAAGGCTAAGATTCCGCTCTTTTTTCAGCTAAGGGTATCAAGCGCCCATGGTGTGGTGGTTTGAATAGGGCTGATTTCTGATGACGGAGTTATTAAATAGGTAACCTGTACAGTAGATTGCGATAGCTTCATAAGTTATTAGATTATGTTTTTACTCGGTGAGCTCTATTGATACTGGAGCCGCTTTGCCTGCCCGATTTTTTGGCGCTGTCTATATGTAAAGAGGGCTTTATTTGCCGGTAGGGCAGATAATGTTCATAAAGGTGTTCCACTTAACACTATTTAAGTTGCTTAAGTTTTTGAAAAAGATTATTTATCAGTTATAGTTAGGTGACAAATATTAAGTTCATTCTATTCTGGGTATCTGGTCTGAAGTCTCTGCTGGAGTAACTTCGGCGGCAGCTCTACCAGAGCGGGAATATTAAATCACAAAGTTGGTAATTCTGAGGGGAAGACATGGTCCGTAAATTATCCCTTGCTATAGCGCTTGCAATAGGGATTGTGCCATTTGGCGCAAACGCATTGGGTCTGGGTGATATCCATCTGAAATCATCCCTAAACCAACACCTTAGTGGAGATATCAATCTGCTGTCGGTGTCAGCGGATGAGATACCGGATATCAAGGTAAGTTTGGCTTCCCTGGACGCCTTTCAACGTGCCGGTATTGATCGGCCGTATCTCCTCACAAAACTAAGGTTTACCCCGGCTGCTCTGGATGACGGCTCTTTTGCTATTAACGTCAGCAGTTTGGAACCGATTCGTGAACCCTTCCTCAATTTTCTGATAGAGGTCAATTGGCCAAAGGGGAAGATGGTTCGTGAGTATACCGTGCTGCTTGATCCTCCCGTTACGCTTGATCGCAAACCCGCACAGGTTGAAACCGTCTCTGCCACAACACAGCAGCCTATAGCCAGATCTGCTCCTGCGCGGCCAGGGGCATCCGCTGTTGCACCCAGAGAGCTCGCATGGGCTGGAGGAAGGTCTGCTGAGGCTGTGCCTGCAGAGATGGATGCCGGACAGAGCGAGTATGGGCCGGTACAGAAAAACGAGACGCTTTGGGGAACGGCGAAGAAGACGCGCCATCAAGGCGTCTCCATGGAACAGATGATGATCTCCCTGTTTCAGGCTAACCCTCAGGCATTCATCAGAAATAATATAAATAACCTCAAGACCGGTCAGGTGCTGAGAGTTCCCTCGCGAGATGAAGTGTTGGGATTGACCCGGGCGGAGGCACAGAGTGCCTATCGTGAGCACCTCAATGAATGGCTTGGTGATCGAAAACCTGTAGCAGCACAACCAGTAGTGGCAAAAGAGGTCGCTGTAGAACAGGCGCAACCCGTCCAGGGAGCTGTTGAAGAGCCTGATGCAGAGTTGAAAATCGCGTCGGCAAGGCCGGAGGGGAGTGGTGCTGCTGGCTCGGGTGACAGTAAAGACAAAGAACAGGTTCTGGATCAATTACAGCAGGAGCTACTGACATCCCAGGAAGAGAAGCAGAGTGTAATCCAGGAAGGGGAGGAACTGCGTAGTCGTGTCGGTGATCTGGAGTCCCAGCTTGAAGACCTTCAGCGACTGCTGACTCTCAAGAATGAACAGTTTGCACAACTTCAGGCCGCTGTGGTCAGCCAGGCTGATGACAAGGTTATGGATGCCGAAGTGGATGGAACTGAAACCTCTGGCCAAGCTACCGATATAGCTGAGTCAGCTGCGGAAGAGGTGGCAGCTGAGCCAGAAGTGGTAGCTGAGCCAGAAGTGGCCGCTGAGCCAGAAGTGGCAGCTGAGCCAGAAGTGGCAGCTGAGCCAGAAGTGGTAGCTGAGCCAGAAGTGGCAGCTGAGCCAGAAGTGGCAGCTGAGCCAGAAGTGGTAGCTGAGCCAGAAGTGGTAGCGGAACAGCCGGTCGTTGTAGCCGAGCCTTTGAAAGAGAAACCTGTAGTGGCTCCTGACGCACCAGAAAAAGCGCAGGCGGTGACAAGTCCAAAAGATAAGAGCCTTATTGACAAGCTGCTATCTGATCCTACCCTACTGGGGGTGATTGTAGCCATTGTCGTTGTACTTTTGGCTCTACTATGGGTGATTATCAGTCGGCGTAAATCAGGTGGCTCTGATTTCCAGGAGAGCATACTTATAAGCACTATCGATGATGTTGACTCCGAACAACTGCCAGGCGATGGTATTGAACGCGGCTCTCCATCCTCTGAAGAGACCTCCTTCCTAAGTGATTTCTCACCGAGTGATATAGATGCACTCCAGGATGAGACCGGTGAGGTCGATCCTCTGGCGGAGGCCGATGTCTATATCGCCTACGGACGCTACCAGCAGGCGGAAGAGCTGATTAGGCAGGCTATTGAAAAGACACCAGAGAGGGATGCGCTGAAGCTTAAACTGTTTGAGATTCTCTTTGCGACCAAGGACAAGGCGGGATTTGTTGAGCTGGCTGAGTCGGCCTCTGTTGACCAACTGGATCAGAAAGATAGCACGGCATGGGGAAAGGTCATTGCCATGGGTAGTCAGTTGGCAGCTGATCACCCGCTCTTTAGCGGGGCAGGCGAGTCTACCCTCGATAGTGAGATGGTGGGTGAGCTGGAGATCCCGCAAGATGACGGCCTTCTCAATCAGGAGAGTGACCTGGATGAGCCGACCAGTGACCTTGTAAATGATAAAGACCTGGATGATCTCGATCTCGATCTTGAGGGGCTGGCTGATCTCGGTGACCTCGATCAACTCCCACTCGACGAAGGTAGTGTTGAACTGGATGCGATTGATGAAGATAGCCTGGATCTGAACTTTGATGAACTCGATAGCATTGATGCTGATGTTGATGACCTGAGTCTCGACTTGGCTGATCTGGGTGAGGCTGATCAAACGGCTCTCGGTGGTGAGGTAGGTACGGTTGATGGCGATAGCATTAATCTGGATATCGATCTCGGTGATCTGGATAGAGACTCGGAAGAGGTGGATGAAGATAGTCTGGTTTTCGATCTGAGTGACCTTGAGGATGAAGCTGCTGTTGCAGATGGCGGATTACTGAACGTAGAGGACTCTCTGGAGCCGGCTGAAATCTCTGAGCTGGAGATTGACCAGGATCTGACACTGCCTGATTTTGCTGATGATATGAGATATGAGTTGCCTGATGCGGATCTGGAGAAAGAGCTCAATGAGGATGAAGTCTTTAATCTCGATGACGATAGCAAGCTCTCTACACTGGGTGATGATGAGAGCGCGTTTGCCCTCGGTCAGCTGGAGGAAGATAGCTCTCTGATCCATGTTGGTGATGAGGTTACTGATGAGATTAACACCAAGATGGATCTTGCTCGTGCTTACATCGATATGGGAGATGAGGATGGTGCTCGCAGCATTCTGAAAGAGGTATTGAGTGAGGGCAACGAAGGGCAGCAGCAGGAAGCCAAGGAGCTGCAAAAGCAGCTGAGCTGATACGGTTTTCATCAATCAGCGATGGCGGGGCGCACCTGGATACAGAGTGCGCCTCGTCTCTTTTTGTCAGAGTAGTGTGTTGGGGTTTTAGCTAATGCGTTTGGCTATGGGAGTTGAGTATGATGGCTCCTCATTCCATGGGTGGCAGAGACAGAAGAGTGGAGTAGCTACCGTCCAGGAGCTTGTCGAAAAGGCACTCTCCAGTGTGGCTGATCATCCGGTCTCGGTTCTATGTGCTGGGCGAACCGATACCGGTGTCCATGGCCTGGGGCAAGTAATACACTTTGATACAGCGGCAGTTCGTTCCTACAGGGGCTGGCTGCTCGGTACCAATGTCAATCTTCCGTCTGAAATCAATATTACCTGGGTAAAAGAGGTCGCTGAATCCTTTCATGCCCGTTTCTCTGCGCTCAATCGGCGATACCGCTATATCATCCTCAATCGCTCAGTGCGCTCTGCTATTTGGTGCAAGCGGACGGTTTGGATCCATTACCCTTTAGATGCTGAGAGAATGCATGAGGCGGCTCAAGCGCTTGTCGGCACCCACGATTTCTCCTCATATCGTGCCCTGGGCTGCCAGGCAAAAAGTCCGGTAAAGAGTATCATTCACCTGAATGTTTCTCGTCAGGAGGATCGGGTAATCATTGATGTAAAAGCCAATGCATTTCTGCACCACATGGTCAGAAATCTGGCGGGAGTTCTCATCGCTATCGGCAAGGGTGATAGGCCGCTATCCTGGACTGAAGAGGTCCTTGGATATCGTGATCGGAGGCTCGCTGGAGTCACTGCTCCACCCGAAGGACTCTATCTCATGGAAGTGGGTTATCCCCTGGAGTTTGGCCTGACGCAAAAAATAGTATGAGCCGTTTCTGCGGGAGAGTAAAAAAACAGCTGTAGCTATTTAGCTGGATTTGGGGTCGGGCACATTTTATGCTGCACTTCCCTGTAGGAGCGCTTTCTCGATGTGTGGTGGGTAGTGGCACTCTGGTCGTTGTTTCATCGCGGTCCGAGAGAGCACTCCTTGTATGATCATTTCCGAAGACAGAAGCATGTCAGATAATAAGATCGGAGCCCGGTACTGGTATAGTTACAAACAGCTTTTGTAAACGGTTATCGTCTCCAATATCTTCCTCAAACCTGTGTGATACTGTATTGTTATGCGCCCAATGAGAGTGCGAGTAAAAATCTGCGGCATTACCCGTCCTGAAGATGCCCGACAGGCGGTCAGCATGGGGGCGGATGCCATCGGCTTGGTATTCTACCCACCCAGTCCACGGGCGGTGTCAGCAGAGCAGGCCGCCGAGATAGTGCACGGCCTACCGCCGTTTGTGACGGTTGTCGGCCTGTTTGTAAATGCCAGCAGGGGTGAGGTGGCTGATATACTTGCCAGAACACGTTTAGATCTGCTGCAATTCCATGGAGATGAGACACCGGAAGCCTGTTCGGGGCACGGTCGGCCCTTCATTAAGGCGTTGCGCATGCGTGAGGGTATCGATCTAACTGAATTAAGAGAACACTATGGTGATGCCGCAGGGCTGCTCCTTGACAGCTACCAAAAAGGGGTGCCAGGAGGAACCGGGGCCACTTTTGAGTGGGAGAGGATCCCTCAGTGGATGGCCGGTGAGATCATACTCGCAGGCGGGCTGTCGGCCGGAAATGTCGAGAGCGCCATTCATCAGGTCAGACCCTACGCTGTCGATGTCAGCGGTGGTGTGGAGAGGGAGAAAGGGATAAAAGATGGTTCAAAGATTGACGCATTTATGCGAGGAGTAGCGCGTGCCAACCAGTAGTAGTCAGATTGATTTTACCAGTATGCCGGATGAGCGCGGGCACTTTGGGCCTTACGGTGGGCTGTTTGTAGCCGAAACCCTGATGGAACCCCTTGAAGAGCTGCGCCTTGCCTATGAAAAATATATGCAGGATGCCGACTTTCTAGCTGAACTGGATGCCGATCTAGCCCACTACGTGGGGCGGCCTTCACCGCTCTACCATGCCCAGAGGCTAAGCCTGGAGAGTGGGGGGGCACAGATCTATCTCAAACGTGAAGATCTAAATCACACCGGAGCGCATAAGGTAAATAACACCATCGGCCAAGCCTTACTGGCGAATCGTATGGGTAAGACCCGTATTATCGCCGAGACTGGCGCCGGTCAGCATGGTGTGGCCACCGCTACCGTTGCGGCCAGGTTGGGACTTGAGTGTGTTATCTACATGGGGGCGGTAGATATCGTCCGCCAGGAAGCCAACGTCTACCGCATGAAGCTGTTGGGTGCCAAGGTGGTCTCTGTCGAATCAGGTTCAAAGACGCTAAAAGATGCACTGAACGAGGCGATGCGCGATTGGGTCACCAATATTGACGATACCTTCTATATCATCGGTACGGTTGCAGGCCCCCACCCCTATCCCGCCATGGTACGTGACTTCCAGACGATTATCGGTCGAGAGGCACGGGATCAGGTTCAACGGCAGGCGGGTTGTCTACCCGACACTCTGGTGGCCTGCGTTGGCGGTGGTTCAAATGCCATTGGCCTGTTTTATCCTTTTCTTAACGATGCATCGGTCGAGATCGTCGGTGTCGAGGCGGCAGGCCGTGGCTTGGAGACGGGAGAGCACGCTGCTCCCTTGTGCGCCGGAAAGCCGGGTGTTCTCCACGGTAACCGCACCTATCTGATGGAAGATCCCAATGGCCAGATTATCGAAACCCATTCGATCTCTGCAGGTCTCGACTACCCCGGAGTGGGGCCAGAACACGCCTGGCTAAAAGATACCGGCCGTGCCCGCTATGTGGCGATAACCGATGATGAGGCGCTGGAGGCATTCCACACGCTGACTCGGGTGGAGGGCATTATTCCCGCTCTTGAATCGAGCCATGCTATAGCGCAGGGCATCAAACTGGCGCGAGAGATGCGTAAAGATCAGGTCGTATTGGTTAACCTCTCCGGTAGGGGAGATAAAGATATGCATACAGTGGCCGCACTGGATGGGGTGCAGATATGAGTCGTATCAGTGATCGTTTTAAACAACTGGATACGAAAAACCGTGTTGCCCTGATTCCGTTTGTCACCGCAGGTGATCCAACGCCGGATGTGACCGTCCCTTTGATGCACTCCATGGTGGAGGCGGGTGCCGATATTATTGAGCTGGGTGTCCCTTTCTCCGATCCAATGGCCGATGGGCCGGTGATCCAGCGCGCTAATGAACGTGCGCTTCTCTCCGGCACCTCTCTTCGCGATGTACTCAATCTGGTTCACCGCTTTCGGGAAAATGACAGTGATACCCCGGTGGTGTTGATGGGCTATCTCAATCCCATCGAGGTGATGGGGTATGGCCTGTTTGCCCAGTTGGCCGCTGAAGCGGGTGTCGATGGGGTGATTACCGTAGATATGCCGCCGGAAGAGGCGGGTGACTACCTGGCGCAGTTGCGTGGCCGGGAGATCGACCCCATCTTCCTGCTGTCACCTACCACCACCGAGGAGCGGGCGAAGAAAATTTGTGCTGCTGGCAGTGGTTTCATCTACTATGTTTCTGTCAAGGGGATCACCGGCGCAGGGCACTTGGCGGTAGGCGAGGTGGCGGCAAAAACCGCCAATATCCGCAAACTGACGGATCTGCCTATCGGTGTGGGTTTTGGAATTAAGAGTGCAGATACTGCACAGGCTGTGGCCCAGGTGGGTGACGCTGTTGTTGTAGGAAGCGCAATCGTCACTCTGGTGGAGGATTTGCAGGAGACGCCGGAAGATATTGCGCCGGCTATTGCGCGGCTGCTCTCCTCCATGCGTGAGGCGATGGACCTTATCTAAGCGGTTGCTGAGTAAGTAACTATTCAGTTGCTGCCAGGGGTCGGAGTCGATTGTGGTGAAAATAGTACATTTTTCCACCATATTGCTGCAATCGACTCCGACCCCTGGTAAAAATAGAGTGCTTCCCTAAGGTTCGGCAGCTAACTGCTGGATCAACTATTGTTGTTAACAACGCCTTGATCAAAGGCAATATTAGAGTAGGATTTAATCCATGAGCTGGTTTGAAAAACTGATGCCTAGCCGTATCCGTACGGAGGGTGGCAGTAAACGTACCGTACCGGAAGGGCTGTGGACAAAATGCCCCGGCTGCAGTGCCGTTCTTTATCGTGCGGAGATGGAGCGCAACCTCAATGTCTGTCCTAAGTGTGATCACCATAATCGCATAGGAGCACGCCGCCGCCTGGATGTATTTCTTGATGCCGAAACGCGGGAAGAGATAGCCGGTGAACTCTCCCCACTTGACCCTCTGAAATTCAAGGACAGCAAAAAATACAAGGATAGGTTGACTCAGGCACAGAAGGCGACCGGCGAGAAAGATGCGCTGGTGGTGATGAGTGGCCAGCTAAAAGGGTTGGAACTGGTGACCGCCGCCTTCGAGTTCAGCTTTATGGGTGGCTCAATGGGGTCGGTTGTTGGCGAGCGTTTTGTACAGGGGGTTAATACCGCTCTTGAGAGAAGTATCCCGATGGTCTGTTTCTCAGCCAGTGGTGGAGCACGCATGCAGGAGTCGCTCTTCTCCCTGATGCAGATGGCCAAGACCAGCGCGGCACTGAATAAGATGCGCAACCGTGGCATACCCTATATCTCTATCATGACCGACCCCACTATGGGTGGTGTCTCTGCCAGCTTCGCCATGCTCGGTGATGTTAACATCGCCGAACCCAATGCCCTGATCGGTTTTGCCGGCCCCCGGGTGATCGAGCAGACAGTAAGAGAGACGCTACCAGAGGGCTTTCAGCGTAGTGAGTTCCTGCTTGATCACGGGGCTGTGGATATGATCGTAGATCGTCGTCAGATGCGTGACCAAGTGGCCTCCCTGCTCAGTATTCTGACCCACCAGCCGCGCCCCTGACACAGGTCAACCGTAGGAGCGACTTTAGTTGCGATCAGGGTGGCACAAACGCTTGATGTGGTGCCAAATTCCATTGCGACTAAAGTGGCTCCTACAGCATAAAATAGGTGTAACTATTCTGTTGTCCGGGGTCGGAGTCGTTTGCAACGAAAATATGTGGATATTCCCACAATTTTATCGCAAACGACTCCGACCCCGGGTGATTAAATCAGGTGCTATTTGACCCCCAACTCTTATGCGTTTTGATTCCCTTCAGGCTTGGCTCGACTGGCAGTCCCAGCTTCATCCTACTGAAATAGAGCTCGGCCTTGAGCGGGTGGGTTCTGTATGGTCGAGGCTTCATCCTGCCCCCCTTTCATCTCCGGTTATTACCGTTGCCGGTACCAATGGCAAGGGCTCATCAGTTGCTTTTTTTGAGGCGATATTCAAGGCGGGAGGCTATCGCGTCGGCTGCTACACCTCACCTCATATGCTTCGTTACAACGAGCGTATCCGACTGACAGGCAGGGAGGTCTCCGATGAGAGACTGTGCCAGGCATTTGAGCAGGTGGACCAAGTGCGTGGTGATACCCCGCTGACCTGCTTTGAGTTTGGTGCGCTTGCCGCGCTACTTATCTTCTCCTCTGAGCCACTGGACGTGATCGTGCTTGAGGTGGGGCTTGGAGGACGGCTTGATGCGGTCAATATCATCGATGCGGATGTGGCGCTTATCACCACGGTTGATATAGACCACTGTGACTGGTTGGGGGAGACGAGAGAGGAGATCGGGCGGGAAAAGGCCGGTATTATGCGGCCGGGTCACCCTGTTGTTTTTGCCGGATCAAATCCACCTGGGTCAGTTATCCTGGAGGCGGAGCGTCTTGGGTCACCACTCTTGCGTAGTGGTGTTGACTTCACATTTCAAACAGATCAGCAGGGGTGGGAGTGGCGTGGCAGGCATCAACGTCGCCATGCGCTTCCCTATCCTCATCTACGCGGCGCTCATCAATTGGCCAATGCCGCTGCCGTATTGATGGTGCTGGAGTGTCTCGAACAGACGCTGCCCCTTGATCAGCAAGCGATACGCAGCGGCCTTCAGGCGGCAGCACTGCCCGGACGTTTTCAAGTGATCGGTCAGGCTCCGGTAGCCATTTTTGATGTTGCCCACAATCCGGAAGCGGTTAGGACGCTACAACAAAATCTCAATGAGATGCCTTGTTCCGGCAAAACCCTGGCTCTCTTCTCAATGTTGGAGGATAAGGATATTGATGAGGTGGTGCGTACCATCGCCCCCTCCATCGACTACTGGTATCTGGCTCCATTGGCCGTTCCCAGAGCAGCGGCAACAGAGAGACTGGTGCAGGCACTGACCACGGCCGGAGTTGAGAAGCAGAAGTTTGAATGTCGATCTGATCTCATCTCCGCCTTTCAGACGGCAAAAGAGAGGGGGGGGCTGGATGATCGTATCATCGTATTCGGCTCCTTTTTTACCGTTGCCACACTTCTTGAACATTGTTGATACAGCATATCTAGGAGCTTGTCCGAGAATAGGCACCGTAGCGAGGGAAGTCCATTTTGAGTCATTTTTTTTTCGGTCATTTGAGGCGAATAGTTACTCTTAGTCAACGAAAATGAGCGGAAAAAAGGGCCAAAATGAGCTTTCCGCAGTAGGTGTCCTATTCTCGGACAGGCTCCTAGGGAACCTCTGAACAAGCCATGACCGATTGCCTTGCGCTCAGGAGGCCCCATATCTTCGTTGAAAATATTGCTAATAGCTCACTATTAGGTAACTTCTCAATACCCAGTGCAGATGGATAACTTTCAGGTGGGTGCAGTGACACCTTTTCAGAGCATACAGCAGCAGGGATGCTGCTGTGAGCGTACAGGGATCTGTTCACCGCGTGTTCTGAAAAGGTGTTACTGCACCCTTATGGCAAGGACTTTTTGATAATTTACCCATTCTGAGGCTAACTTACTGATATGAGTACCATTGACTTCGATTTACCATCTCACCTGTTGGGTGAGTCACGGCACGCTACGATGTGAATTACACACTTCACGTCATCCAACTGCGGATTCTAGGTTCAGAGGCTCCCTAGCACCCACTCTGGTGGTATAATTCATACCTCTTAAATTAAATGGGTTTATGAAAGTGAATGAGGGGCTGAAAAAAAGGCTGGTTGGGGCGACTGTACTGGTATCACTAGTGGTTATTTTTGTTCCCATGTTGCTTGAGAATGAACCCATGGTCAGTGGTGGCATCACGGAGAGCAATATCCCCCCCCGTCCAGACACCGACTTTACCTCCAGGGTGCTTCCTTTGGAGAGTGAAAATCTGGCGATGCCGCCAGCAACAGCGGTACCTAGTGTAGGGGTGGTTACCGCTGCTCCCCTTGGACAACCCGCTGCTACGCCGCCAGCTGCTGTGCCGAAAGTCATACCCCTGGTGGCTCAGGTAGCGGAAAAACCTCAACCTGCACCTCAGCCTCAGCCTCAGCCTCAGCCAACACCTCCTGTCGAGCAGCGCGTTGGGCTCTCCGCCTGGGTTGTGCAGGTAGGCAGTTTTTCTAAACGTGACAATGCAGCAAGGGTTGAGACGCAGCTTAAGAGTGAAAAATTTCCTGCATTTATAGAGCAGATCAGTATCGATGGAAATGATTTTTTTAGAGTCAAGGTGGGGCCGGAAATTGATCGTGAGTTGGCAGAGGAGCTGCTGAAACGAGTTAATAAGAGACTGGTATCACTCAAATTAAAGGGCTCTCTGACTCACTATCAGTAGCTGCTGGAGCCTGTCCGAGAATAGGACACCTACTGCGGAAAGCCCATTTCGGCCCTTTTTTCCGCTCATTTTCGTTGAATAAGAGTAACTATTCGCCTCAAATGACTCAAAATGGACTTCCCTCGCTACGGTGCCTATTCTCGGACAGGCTCCTAGGTTGTCTGAAGTAAACTGATGGTCGAGCCATTCCCAATAGCCGGGGCAGACTTCATGAAGTGCTGAGGGCTAAGGCAATAGCCGCAGGCAAAAAGCATAGCGCGCCCGCAAAAGAGTCACCGCATATCTACAGCAAGGCAGCCGACCATAAAGTGTTTGTTTGGCTGCGGGGGAAGTGGCAGCAGGTGCTGCCGAGTGAGCAGGCCGACTACCTGGTATCGCGGTATCCAGGCAGCTACGGCATTGGCAGATACATCCCTGTACGCTCACAGCAGCATCCCTGCTGCTGTACGTCCTGAAAAGGTGTCACTGCACCCACCTGAAAGTTACCCATCTGCACTGGGTTATTGAGAAATTACAGAAAAAGCCCGTAACCTATTGAGGATACGGGCTTTTTAATTGGTGGGCGGTACTGGGTTCGAACCAGTGACCCCTGCCGTGTGAA
>JBEVXV010000710.1:0-521 GCA_040505915.1 Sedimenticola sp.
ACCAAGTAATAAACTTCAGATAGAAGTACAAGAACACACCAATGGTCTGCATGAACACAGTCATATATGTAGTGACATGTTACACAGTCCAGACAAACAATTTAACAATCATGAATTTATTAGTCATATACATAGGCAAGTGAACAATTCTGGTGTGAAGAACACGAAAAAAAAGTTCACTTACTAACAGGCAACGCCAACACATTAATCAAGTAAGAGTTAAAAGATCAAGGGTGCAAAACACACAGGACAAAAACATTTTTGACAAGCAGCAAAACACAAAATACAGGCAGAGAATGCGACAATCTCAGAGTAGTGAAGAAAATCAGTTTGATAAGGTACAAGCGAAAAAATCCATGCAAAGACTGCGGGCCATGAAAACTCCAGATGAAAAGTGCAACGACAAAGAGGAAAACCGAAAATACAAGCGCATTGTGGCAGTGAATAAAACTCCGGAAGCAAAAATAATAACCACACAGAAAAACACCAAATCACAGAAAACCATAAGAGAAAGAAAAACT
>JBEVXV010000710.1:621-8036 GCA_040505915.1 Sedimenticola sp.
CCAGAAGATAAAGAGTGTCAGAAGAAGAAGAACACACAATATAGAGGCGGACTCAGGGCCATCAAAACTCCACAGGAGAAAGAGTGTGAGAAAATACTGAACACACAATATAGAGGCGGACTAAGGGCCATAAAAACTCCACAGGAGAAAGAGTGTGAGAAAATAGTGAACACACAATATAGAGGCGGACTCAGGGCCATCAAAACTCCTGAGCAGAAGTGCACAGAGAAAGAGAAAAACAGAAAATACAAGCGCATTGTGGCAGTGAATAAAACTCCGGAAGCAAAAATAATAACCACACAGGAAAACACCAAATCACAGAAAACCATAAGAGAAAGAAAAACTCCAGAAGATAAAGAGTGTCAGAAGAAGAAGAACACACAATATAGAGGCGGACTCAGGGCCATCAAAACTCCACAGGAGAAAGAGTGTGAGACAATAGTGAACACACAATATAGAGGCGGACTCAGGGCCATCAAAACTCCAGAAGAGAAGGTGTGTGAGAAACAACACAGTACCTCATGCCGCAAAAACCTACGATCATCTAAGAATCCAGAAGAAAAAGAAAGTGAGAGGAAAGCAAATACGACATCACACCAATACAGTAGAGTTCAGTTGAAAAGCAAAAAGGCTTCAATTGAATTCTTGGAGGCAAATTTCAAGAAAAAAAATTCAACTGGTCCGATCTGTGTGTGCATTTGTTGCAAAAGACTGTTGTATAGACGTTCAGTTCTGTGTTATAAACCACAGAGATACCATGGGCGAACAAACAAATTACTCACTGATTCTATTCCAAATTACTATGGCCCTGATGGAAGACAATGGATATGCAAGACCTGTGATATTTCACTGAAAAAAAACAGAATACCTTCACAGTCAGAAGCAAACAGACTATCATTGGATAATGTTCAATCCACATTAAAAGACTTATGCCCTTTGGAAATACGTCTCATTTCACAACGATTGCCATTCATGCAAATTGCTAGCTTGCCAAAAGGTGGACAAAAAGGTATCAAAGGAGCGGTGGTCAATGTTCCCTCTCAGCTCAGCTCTGTAGTTGAAAGTCTTCCTCGTCTACCTTCAGACTGTGGCTTGGTCCCGATTAAATTGAAGAAGAAATTAAAATACAAAGGTCATAGCATGTACCAGGCAATCCGACCACGGGCAATGATGGAAGGACTACAGGAGTTGAAGAAGTGTAATCCGTTGTATAAGGATGTGATAATTGACGAACAATGGATTGAACATGCAAAGGATGTAGACACTGATCTGTGCAATGCACTCTTTGAAGATGAAATGGAGTCAGAAACCCAACCAATTACTCAGCTGCAAGACAGAAACATACATGACAATGACCAAAACATGGATTTCAATCATACTACCAGCAACAACATCATTGACATGCCATTGTTAGAAGAAACACACTGTTCAAACGAGGATGCGAAGCTGATGAACACAAGTAGTAGTGTTCCACTAGAAATCGAACAACATGAAAGTATTGATGCAAAGTGCCAAGAAATAATTAGCCCCAATCACAAAAACTCACAAACAAATGATGACAGCGACAATGAGAATGAGGAGGATAAACTCAGAGGTCTGCCTTTTAACACCTGTCTGCAGCCTTCAACTGGTGATCATGGAATACAGATCTACAGTTTTGCACCAGGAGAGGGCCAAGTACCAATTAGTATGTTGAGAGACGATCTTTGTGAAGTTTTGGCTTTTCCAAACCATTTTCCATCTGGGAGTTTTGGCCTCCATGACCCTCAAAGAACAACTTCATTAAGTAGTAAAAGATACTTTAACCAGAGATTACTCAATGTGGACCCACGATTCGCCTGTGATTCAGAATATCTATTTTTTTCACAGTACATGACAGAGGTGCAACAAATTAATAGCAATATATCAATCGCTATGAGAAAGGGAAAACATGGTTCTGATTTGAATGTTGGAAATCTAAAAAATCCAGAAGTTGTCCAGGATATTCTTAAACACAATGAAGGCTTCCATTTCCTTCAGACAGTTAGAGGCAGCCAACCATACTGGCAAAAGACTCTGCTGGACCTCTTTGCAATGGTTAAACAATTGGACATTCCAACCTGGTTCTGTACTTTCAGTGCTGCTGATCTCAGATGGCCAGAAGCCATCCGTATAATTGCGAAACAACATGGGCATGATATAACCGATGAAGACGTACAGCAAATGGACTGGCAACAACGCACAAAATGGATCAGAGCTAATCCAGTGACTGCTGCTCGTCATTTTGAATTTCGTGCCAATACATACCTACACGACGTCTTGATGTCTGAAGCACAGCCAATTGGTCATATAACGGATCACTTCATGAGGGTGGAGTTTCAGCAGCGAGGCTCTCCACATTTACACTGTATGTTTTGGATCAAAGATGCTCCAAAGTTGCGTACCCACTCTGAGCAAGAAGTTGCCAATTTCATTGATCAATTCATAAGCGGCACAATGCCTGATGATACAGATGAACAACTGAAACATCTCGTGTCATCTCTACAGAAGCATAGCCATTCTCAGACATGTAGAAAGCCAGGGCAAGATTGTCGATTCAATTTTCCCAAACCACCATCTTCTCACACTATAATTGCGAAACCTTGTACAAGTGAAGAAATCAACCCAGCAACAATTGTACAAGAGAAACAATGGAACTTAGCCATTCTGCAAACTGTTCATAAGAAGATGCAGGAAACTCCAGACCTATGTTACAATGAACTGATGCATGCTGCCGAGGTTCCACCAGAACTATACCAAAAAGCCTTGAAGGAAACGGCTTCACAACCAACAGTCATTCTAAGAAGAGAAACCTCAGATGTTAACACAAACAACTATAATCCTGACTTACTTCGGATTTGGAAGGCCAACATGGACATTCAGTACATCACAAACCCATGGGCTTGTGCCATGTACGTCCTTTCATATATCAGCAAAAGTGAGAGGAATATGGGTCAACTACTGAAAGAAGCAGCTAAAGAAAGTAAAAAGGACGCAACTGTGAGCAAGCAAATGAAAAAGATAGGAAATGTGTTCTTGACTCACCGTGAGGTCAGTGCCCAGGAAGCTGTGTACAGAAGTCTGTCAATGCCCTTGAAACAAAGTTCCAGACAGGTGATCTTCCTCAATACCAGTCCACCGAATGAAAGAACAAGAATCCTAAAACCAAGTCGTGAACTGGCTGATTTACCAGAAGATTCCACAGAGGTGTTCCAAACAAATGTCCTAGACCGATATGCTGCAAGACCTGACACAATGATCGATACCTGCCTCGCTGACTTCGCTTCTGGATATCGTTTACTGGGAACCAAAGAGAAACAGGAAGATGGCTGCAGTGACTCAGAAGATGAAGAAAAGAATGATCCATCCACTTCCAGAAAAGATGCGATAACGTTGAAATTACATCTGGGCAAAATAGTCAAACGGAGAAAGAGAGCCATTCTACGAACTCCTCGATTTTCAAAGGTGAAGCAATCTGAGAAATACTATCATTCACTTTTGATGTTGTACCTGCCATGGAGATGCGAAGATGACCTACTGAGCAATTTCCCGTCATTTGAACACCACTTTAATGCTGAGCAAGACAAAATATCGCAAACATTAACCTCATTTGAGACAGATGATGGATTGTTGGATGAGGCGCTTGAAGA
Source organism: Sedimenticola sp. (assembly GCA_040505915.1). Lineage (GTDB taxonomy): Bacteria > Pseudomonadota > Gammaproteobacteria > Chromatiales > Chromatiaceae > Vondammii. Next base: position 4,290 of record JBEVXV010000710.1, read on the forward strand.
ACTGAAATCCAATGAAGATAATCTGCAACATGCATGGGATAATCTTGCACCTTCAACACAACAAGCTAATGAAGATGACAAGTCAGAAGGCTCGTCGTTGGCGCCAGAGTTTGCACATCTAGATCCCGCTGAACTGAGACAATTCCACACACTTCCAGAATTTGCAGCACCATCACCATATTCTGTTGAGATAGACACTAAACAACTGTCTTCATATGAGTATTCAACTCTGGTTAGGAGCTTGAATATCCAGCAGCGAAAAATCTTCGATCACATTCTCAACTGGTGTAGGCAAGTCCTTCACTCAAGAAAATCTATCAACAAACCAGAACCATTTCACATATTTTTGACTGGAGGAGCTGGAACTGGAAAGAGCCATTTGATAGCAGCTGTCTCCAACATGGCCAGAAGAGAATTACAAGTATTATCTGAAAGTGATGAACAAGTTCCTGTTGTTCTGACAGCACCTACAGGAATTGCTGCCACACACATTAATGGATTGACCATTCACCATATGTTTTCCATTCCGGTTAGGCCAAGAAAAAATGTGGAATATCAACCGCTATCACACGACAAGCTGGCAACAATGAGATCAATCTTCAGGAACTTAAAAATTCTTGTAATTGATGAGGTTTCCATGGTTGGGTCACACATTCTAATGTATGTCCACAGAAGATTGCAGGAGATCATGGGAACAACTGACCCAAATGTCTACTTTGGGGGTGTGAGTGTTTTGGCTGTCGGCGATCTCTACCAGCTCCCTCCAGTATTACAGCAGCCAGTATATGGATCCACCAAAGACCCATACATTCAGCTCTCCCCTGTTCATATTTGGAAGGATTTATTTCATATCGCAGAGCTTACTGAAATTATGAGACAGAAAGATGATGTAGAGTTTTGTCACATTTTAAACAGAGTACGCACAGGTGATGTCATGCCAGAAGATGTGGATGTTTTGAAACAACAAATTGTTACCTCCACTGATGCGCATTACCCATTAGATGCACTTCATGTATTTGCTACAAATGACCAGTGTTTTAGCCACAATACCAAGATGTTGCGTATGTTGGAGGGCCCTATTCTGAGTGTCATCGCTGCTGACAGCACAAAGGATTCTGAGACAGGCAAAGTTCATGTCCACATACCAGATGATCCATCAAAGACAGGTGGGTTACGCTCAACTCTACAGCTAGCCAAAGGAGCCAGAGTCATGCTACTGAAGAATATTAACGTTCAGGATGGCCTGGTGAATGGTGTACAAGGAAATGTTGTCAATTTTCTTCGATCATCGTCAGAAAATAGGCCATTTGCCATTGTTGTCCGCTTTGACAACCCGGATGTAGGACAACTTCAGCGACAGCAGTTCCAGACCTCGGACATACCAGAAGGGTGTACTCCCATTTTTCAAGAGGAAGTCAAATTTCCAGTGGGTCAGTACAAAACCATTACAGTGACAAGGAAACAGTTTCCCCTCAATCTGTCATTTGCCTGCACCATTCACAAGGTTCAAGGATTGTCATTGGATCAAATTGTGATATCATTTGAACACGGATTCAACGCTGGACAGGCATACGTTGCATTAAGTAGAGCCAAAACACTTAATGGTTTGTTCTTAATGCATTTTGATGAAAAGAAAATCATCACCAGCCAAAACGTGCACACTGAAATGACAAGATTAAGAAAGGACATGCCACTTTTGTCACACCAGATATACCACTCCATACCGGAAGAAAGCTTCAAAGTGGCCCACTTGAATACCAGATCCATGGCTTTGCACATAGCTGATATTTCAAGTCATAAGGATTTACTGTCCTCTCATGTTATATGCATCAGTGAATCCTGGCTGAAACAGCAGCACAACTCTGTCGACTTTACTCCAAACGGATATCAGCTGTATCGGAGGGATCGGCACCAGTGTTATCAGCATAAATGTGACCATCATATGCTTGTCAACAAGTGTAGCAAGTGCAATGACAAAGGAGGTGTTGCCATTCTTGTGCGGGAAGGACTGCCCTCATCAGAAGCAGTACATGCAACGTTGCAAGATGTTGAGGCCCTTGCTGTCAATATACAGCACCCACAGATTGGACCTATAGACATAGTCACAGCTTATAGACCACATCATGTTTCCAAGAGCATCATCGTTTCAAGATGTCACTCATTTCTTCAGACTTTATCATCACAGTCATTGAAAGTTGTTGCTGGAGACTTTAATGTTGATCTGACTAAAGAAGGTCCTCTCATCAATCAAATCTCCACAACAGAGAAGTTTGTTCAGGCTATAACATGCCCAACACATATATCCGGATCTCTTCTCGACCATATTTATGTCAACACCAGCTCTGTGCTATCAGGAACACTTCCAGCATACTACTCCGATCATGATGCTGTCTACATAGCACTTTCTTCATCCGTAATAGAACCAACTCCAATAAAATTGTGTGATGAACCGAGGCAAGGCAAAGAACAGGCAGCAATCCCCAAAGTCAAAAGTGAACGGAAATTACCAATTGTCACAAGAACACAGACAGTAAGAGCAAAGCAATTACTGCAAGTTCCTAAGCCTGGAAGCCTGAACGCCAAATCAACTTCCAATGTGCCACCTTCAGCTCCGGCCATTACCACTTTGTCGTCTGCCACTGGGAGACCTACAACTATGGTACCTACCTCAGCGGGACATTCTACTGCAAGATATTCCACCATGGGACCTTCCACCTCGGGATCTTCCACCACGGGACCTTCCACCTCGGGATCTTCCACCGCGGGACCTTCCACCTCGGCACCTTCCACCGCGGGACCTTCCACCGCGGGACCTTCCACCATGGGTAATTCCACTGCTGCACCATCCAGTCCTGTGATTGTAGCAGTAAACACTGATAGACTTGTTGTTCAGGAATTGCACTGTCTTACAAAGCAAGAGAAGCAAACAATTGCTGATAAGCTTCACCTTAAGATGCATAAAGACATTCCAGTTGATGCAACCCGGTTTGATGCTCGGTACCTTGGCTACATTCAAACCTTACAGCTGCAGACACAAAACTGTACTATAGACAACATTGATAGTGATGGTAACTGTTTTTTCAGAGCAATTAGCAAAGACCTATTTGGGACAGAGAACTACCATAACCGACTACGTAAGATCACATGTGATTTTATACAGGATCACCCACTTACATTCATGAATTGGATTGATGGGGCATATGATGAGTTTCAGAATCATATAGACAACATGCGAAAGAATCGTAAATGGGCAACTATGACAGAATTAGTGGCCACGGCCACGCTTCTTCAGTGCACCATTATGCAGTTTACTGAGGAGTACACCAAGAAAGATTGGAGATGGATCCAAATTCGCCCAACAGAAATCCATGGAGGTGACCCTCATCATAATGCAGTACCATTATATGGGCATATTTACATCCACCATACTATGGGAATCCACTATGACAGAATCATCCCGACAGGTCTACAGGCAGCATAGCAAAGTAACTGTATTGCACATGTCCCAAACTGTATATATTACATTGTGCGAATTATAATACTGAACATTATAAGTATTTACATGTGCTAATATACATGTATGTCATTTCCTGTGGTTTTGCCATGAACGTGATGAAGGCAAATGTATAATTCACAATACAGAACTACTAAGTGGGTTGTACATGTATATTAACTCTTTGGATGCTAGCGGTGAATATATATATGCCAAATATGTCATGGAATTTCATTAGAATTGCGCCATAATGG
>JBEVXV010000711.1:0-5367 GCA_040505915.1 Sedimenticola sp.
CACTGGCCATGGACTAGTATTGCTGTCTGACATTCGTACTAATTATCAAATTAAACTAAACTTATCTAAGTTGAAGTTTGATTATAATTTCTTTAGCATGGCTACCAAGGAATTACAGGAGAGAGACACGCCTTGGTAAGCACATCATTCTTCAGCGTATTAGCAACACACATGTGAACTTGGAGGATACAGATGCAATTCGGGTGGGCCCGGGTGGGCCTGTAATTCCTTGGTAGCCATGCTAAAGAAATTATAATCAAACTTCAACTTAGATAAGTTTAGTTTAATTTGATAATTTCGTTATCATGGCTACCAAGATAGGAATTACTGGAGATTTCAGAGTTCAAGTTCACATGTGTGCAGTTGATATGACAAACAGTTAATGGAGAAATAAAATAATGAAGCATGTTCTAATGATTATAATCATGACTAATTGACAATCCATAATGGTCATCAACAATTAGAATATACCATGTTATATTAGGAAACCACACATATTATAACTGTAAAACAGCTCGACTGTATGAACCATCATTGGTCACAGGCCTATTGTAAAACTTTCGGAATGTACAATCCGAGCGCCAACCAGCCGTTCTGAGCACAGTATCTAAGCTCACTTTAGTAGCGGCTTTGCTGGTCGAGGCTGACCGAGTGGAGTGTGGCTTGAATATGGTCATGTCAATACCCGCACAAACCAAAAGTTGCTTTACCCATCTAGAAATTGTTGCCCTAGAGACGGCTTGGTGAGGTTTTTGTGTAGCAACAAATAATTGGTGACATGTATCGGCACGTAAATGCCTTGTTTTATCAAGATAGCACCTTATAGTTTGCACGACACAGACTTGGGAATTTGATTTAAAAGATTCAATGTAAAATTCAGGTACACCCCTGTTTGGGCGTGACTGTTTTACTAATTCCGCTATTCTGATTTTCAGATAATTCTCACCAAGTTCCAGGTTTCTAATATCAATTAAATGCACAGTCTGACATCGTTGGCCCATAACGAGAAGCAATAAAATGGCAGTCTTCATGGACAGCCTTTTGAGATCTAACACATGATTCTCAGGCCAGGAGGTTATGAAACTTAATACTTTACCAACATCCCACGTGCAGTTATATCTTGGCAGTGATGGACGTTTGTTGAACACCCCTCGCATAAACCGTCTAATTAGGGGACTGTTCCCTATCTGCATGTCTTTGGTTACAGAGAACACACTTGAGATAGCAGATCTTGCTGTATTCAGAGCACTGTAATGTAAACCACAAGAATATAAATCCGACAGGAATGCCAATACACTATTCACATCACTTTCAAGTGGATCAATTTGTTTTTTGTTACAAAATAACAGCCATTTTTGGACATACGTCCCATACTGTTGCTGTGTAGCCGGTCGCCATGATGCCATGACGATGTCGGCAGTTTGCTCTGGTAGTCCTCCGCTGATGAGGCATTGCCGGACAAACGAAAAACTGCCAGACGCAGCTTCTCGAGGCGGTGTTGTCTGTCCGGGTAACCCGGCATCGCAAGAATGTCCGTCACTGGAGGAAGCACGTATGATTGGGCGCTGATCATTCCCAGAAGCTTGCCGAACCACGGCTGTGTCGACCATATTGGCGCAACTAGTACTGCTTCTGTCCTGTCCTCGTCCAACTTCTGGAGAATCCTCCCCGTCAGACTGAAAGGGGCAAATATATAGTACAGCCGTTTATTCCATGTCATGGAAAATGCATCAACCGCACACGCGCACGGATCTGGTAAGAACGACACATACAATGGCAGTTTGTGATTTAGCCTGGACGCAAACAAATCAATGTCTGGTTTCTCATATAACTGGCAAATGCTGTCAAAGATATGGTCAGTCAGCATCCATTCTGTGTCTTCATTTTTCATGCGTGATAATTTATCTGCCCTCTGATTAAGACGGCCAGCTATAAAAAATACTGTTATCCATATTCCACGTTCCACACACCAGAACCATATGGCTCTCGTCAAATTATTTAATCTTGCTTTACGTCCACCCATTTTTGTGAGGTATTTAATGGCCACTGTGTTGTCCAGGAATAATTGTACATGAACATTTCGCAATTTTCCACAGAAACATTTTAGGGAGTGAAATGCAGCTTTTAATTCCAGAAAATTTATATGTTCCTCACATTCCCCAGCAGACCACAGTCCATACGCATGCTCTTCAGTAGTTACATTGTAGCAACCCCAGCCTGATAACGAGCTGTCCGACTCGATCACTACGCTGGGTTTCCCGTGTGTGATCGGTCTGAATGTGGTTGATACGTTATCAATCCACCACTGTATGCATTGCCTGGACTGCACAGAAAGTGTAATACTGGCATTAAAGTTGCCTTTATTGAGTTGTAAAGCATGTTCCCTCTCGATTTCAAGAGATTTGTAATAGAGTGGTGCATATCTCACACCTGGTTCACTGGCGACCATTTTTCCAATTATTTTGGCAAACAGACGAATGGTTATGGATTGTTTATCTACCAATTCCAGAAAGCACTGCCTTATGTCATTAGCTTTTTCAGGTGTCAATCGAACAGTCATATCTACCGAATTGATTAAAAATCCCAAAAACCCAATGCACTGAGTGGGAACTGGTACTGACTTGTCTGGGTGGACTGTCATTCCAAGACTGTCAACTAACTTCATTGTGTCTGTCACATTTTGTAAGCATTCATTGTACGAGTCAGATTGTAGGAGACTGTCGTCAATGTAAATTGTGTTACAATGACCTAATTTCCGAAGGGTCGAAAATGCCGGCTTCATCAATTTAGTAAATATTCTGGGAGCTGTTGAAAGTCCATTAGCAAGTGAAGTGTATTCATATAGTTCCTCACCGAATGTGAATCGCATATATTTCCTGTCACACTCTGCAATTTTTACACTATAGAATGCACTCTGAAAATCAATTGATGCAAACCATACATTCCGTTTAACGAGTGTTAGTGCCGATTTTAACGTTTCCATTTTAAAATGGTGTTTTTGAACATTGTCATTAAGCTTTCTCAAATTCAGTATGAGCCTGTGGCTACCATCCTTTTTAGGTCTTATGAAAATGTTAGATATAAACTGACTTTGACGTGATGAGACATTTTCAATCACATGCTGTTTTAACAGTTTGTTTATCTCTTGTTGAATAATAGATTGTTCATTTGAATCAAATTTTATAGGTTGTGGCACATATTTCTGCTTAGGAATATCTGCAAATTCTATCTTGTAACCATTTTTAACAATATCCAATACCCAGCGGTCAGATGTCACTTCCCGCCAGGCAGTATAGTGAGTTGATATTTTACCACCAGAAAAATTGTCAGGCGTATTAGTTAAATTGTCAAACAATGTTGTTGTACTTACGCCAGCTGTTTTTACACATTCTGTGTGTTGAACACCTACTCCCGTCGGTCGCGATTCTGGCTCTTGCCTCCGCGGCCCCTCCCTTTCGGCTTCCACTTGTTTCGAGAGGACGGGCCGTCGTACAAAAAATCAGCCTGTTGACGATCTCGTGTCTGATTATTTGAACTGTATTTTCCTTTTCCATACCTGGAAACTTCATGTCTCCTTTTTCCCGTAAACATCTTGCCAGTTTTCTGTTTCATGCTCACTTCCTTGGCCAACTTTTGCATGGTTTGCATCTCCGTCACCTTTTTATTAAGATCGTCACCAAACAAATGGTTTGTGACCGGAGCTGTGGAGTTACACAAACCCTTATATTTCTCATCGAGACTTCTTTCGAGTTTCTGTCGTCGAAACATAGAGCACCCATTGTGGGCATATGTCAGCAGGGACAGTGCATCAACTGCATGTTCAAAGCCAGTGTCATCTAGTTTGTCGTCGGTCACAGCAGCATTCACTAGTTGTGTGATTGGCACAATGGCACTGGTTATTAATCCTTGTATTTTCTGTAACCGACAATCCTGTGTTCGATGATATCGAGAAATTGACTTGTTTTCCCACAGTTCGGGATTAATATCTGGCACAATGACCGTGTCACAGTTTCCGGGCCGGACATACTTCGCCTGAAGCTCCTTGGCGTCGTTTGAGTTCACATTGTTCTTCAATGCCGTGTTCACCAAATCGGCGACATCTGTGTGAACTGCAGGGGAATATTCCTCCGATTTTTCAAACTTTTTCTTCATTGATTGAAGCATTTTTGATTTTTTAGGTACATCATCGGAAGTGAAAGCCCCAGTTTTGTCTGGTAATGGTAACACGTCTTCATCCGAATCACTGTCACCGTCAGATGACATGTCTCCGTCCGAAATATCCGAGTATTTGTCCCCAGCAGAACATCGCTTCTTAGACGGGTGATCATCACTTTGTTCCTCCTGATGGCGTTTGTTTTTCAATCCCGCTTTGATGTCACACAAACTTGCTTGTATTGCAGACATTTGCTGCTGAGTATGTTGTTGTGCCTGCTGCTGTTGTGCAATGTATACGTGTGCCTGCATTAACTGGTGCTGCATTACAGCAATGTTCCCATTAGGAAAGATATTGTTTGCAGGCATCGCGAACGCAGCATGAACACTCGGCGTACAAGTAGGTGGCAATCCCATATTTGGTGTGGCAGATATCTGCATGGGAACTTGCCCAGTGCGATTTTCGCTGATGCCAGAGTTGTTCTGTGGCTCCGAGTCGGAGACAGGCAGGTCCGTTGCCACGGACTGTTTGGCAGTGTCCTGTGCATGTGCACTGGTGCATTGTTTCACCATATCCTGCAGTTTTTCCCTGCGAGTCGCAGGTTCAGATGGGGCTGAGTCAGCCATAGTCTGCAGTCTGCCAAATTATTGTTTAAATATATCACTTTTGGTCTTTACACACAAACACTAATTGTTTTTCAAACATATAATAATAATTAATAAAATTCCACTGGAAAAATAACGTTCTGTATATACACATAAATTTATATCTCCAAAACTGTACTGCTAATTTAACGCATTCCGAACCATATGCTACAAAGGTATATGCTACAAAGGTTAGTGTACTAATGATGTGCTTACCAAGGCGTGTCTCTCTCCAGTAATTCCTATCTTGGTAGCCATGATAACGAAATTGGGTGTTCAATCATGTGATGGCTCATCAGATCACGAAACATATTGTACCAGTCAAATAATGCTTTTTTCTGTATCTGATGAGGCAGCAAACGGATTGCTTGGGAACCTTTGAGCTGATTGACAAAACAGAATAATATTTGCAAGTAGGTTACCAGTGGTTTGCGCTGCAGTGAAAAAAACTCTTATCCCGGATCGACGCCTTGCATCTGCATAGAGAACATCGAAAAATATAATTGTCAGTATTGTCCTCTACCACATGATTCAACCATCTGTCGCATGCAAAGCAATAACGACATTTCG
>JBEVXV010000712.1:0-5334 GCA_040505915.1 Sedimenticola sp.
CCGGCCAGGCGCTTAGAGATTTTGTTCTTTTATGAATCGTTAAAGTAGCGACCAATGCACATTTTTACACGAATTGTACAAATAACAGATAACGGCAAGCTTGTTTCGAATGTTGACCATATTCGAAGCAGCCCTGTCATTACCTTTACAATAGAGTACATAATATACATATTTACAAGTATACAGACTATGGGTGGGTAGAAAATATATATATCACACACACACACACATGCACACACACTGCGAACATTATTCACACGACATACAGCTTAAATTGATCGAGCAAATATACACGAACTATAATGGTACATGTAGGCTTGTTTCAATATAACGTGAATCACAGTACTCAATTTACAAATAATACTAAGACAATGATTATGAACAAGGCACAAGCATGATATTCGTGGAGTTCAATGACGTATTGCGATGAGATGTATGACTAGATATAACCGCCGTAAAACTAACCGGGAGACCAGTACACAGGCAGAAAACAGGATTAAACGATAAATTACGCAGCGGAGACGCGGGAGTAAAGCGTTAAACCGTATAAAAAAATAAGCAGTCAGTATCCGTACGGAAGGGTATCGAGGTCGGGCTGAATGACGCGTTTAGTATAGACAATTCTATATTGTTTCCTCTCTTCTCTGTTGTAAATTATGTTGTGATCTTTACTTCGACATATTTTGGACGGATTTACCAAAGTTATGACACCGTTTTTCTCAGGCTCGTTCTTTTTGTCAGTTTTTGTCCGTTTTGCCAGTTTCTTACCAGTGGGGTCAGTGGCCTTTCGCTTCCCCGAAAACGTAACGGGTTTAGTATGGTTAACGTTGGTCACCATTTCCGTCATACTGTCAAAATTGAGATGTTGAGAATTGTCAAAATTCAAACTGAACCCTTTCACCTTACATTTCTGTTTGCCTTTGTTGGTCCGATATGCGTAATTCTTCGGACCCCCGCTGACAAAGTCCGTAATGTAAGACCCTTTTAGCTCGTCTGTCAGGTCCCCGAGGAAATCGCCGGTAGGTGGATCGACATCCCCCGGGCGCGACAGAAATATCGCAGAGTCGGTATCGAAGTAGATCACCCTCTCACCTAATGTGTCGAGGAGATCGTACAACTTCAATCTCGCGAAACATGTGGTAAATGTTGCTAGAAATATGTTTGTTTTCATATCGTCGGGGACGAACGTAGACTGGTAGGACCATTCTAAGAGAATGTTCTGTTCGTTCACGATATGAAAACTGCTGATGCATTTTTTCGGGTCTGTCAACGTCCGTAAAAACTTGTCAAGTTCCAGTTCGTGATAGAATTCGTGCTGAGTCATGTTCTGTCGCTGTCCCCACTTACCCCACATTGAATTTAACATAAGCTTTGCCAGATTTCTTAGTCCGGGATTCGTTTCAATTTTTTCGGGGTCCAGTTCGATGCCTTGGTGGTCCATGTAGTCTGTCAGGTATTTGTCCTTATCGTCCTGTGAGGTACACCATTTGGGCCAATCCGACGCTTGCTGCTTCAGTTTTAAGAAGGTGTTTATGTATTCGACAAAAAGACCACCCTCTTTAGACACTGAATCATACTGTGTGGTTTGATCCCAGTGATATACCTCGTATATTGTGTCGATAGTGTACCCCTTCCGTAGGGCCGCGTATAGTTCCGGAGTACACCATGTGCCGGTCAATGACCTTTGCGCGTCATTGTGGGTACAAGATGTAATCAGCTCTTCGTCTGCGCATGTGCGACATAACGGAAATTTGAGCTTTCCCCCGGACCTGTACGGCAGTACCGGATGGTACAATTGTCGTGGTGGTAGAACAGTGACCTTGGCTATACCGAAGTATTCCGTTATGGGCCGAAAGTTTGACGTAATTATTTCGGGATGACCAACCGGGTATGCACTAGACGCGTTGATGTACGGATACAGACTGCAAAAATCCACGTACTTGATTTGTTCTCCCTCCTTCGCCTCGCAACGAAGTTTGGTGGCGTTTGTGCGGCCACCAAAAAAGCTGTCACGCGGGTCGAGCCTGTGTTGAACGTCCAAGGTCTGTACAAAGTTGTTGAGAGCACTATCGTTCTGGATCTGGGCCATAAACGTGTGCTCCCAAATGCACTTGTAACGATAACCCATCTGTATTATGGTACGTTTTTTGTCCATTGTCAGTGCGTATAATTCGTCCATTGACTGGTTCGTACGGGGACTTTTGGTCGTCTTTCTGTCAGTCGGGAAACAGGTGGGACAACCGTGCCAGATACACCCGTGGTATTCGAAGACGGTGTTGGTACTGGCACAGTAGCCGTCAACCTTGTACCTAGTGCCCGGTATTTTATATTCAGCCTGGTTCATCGCATGCTGTATCTGAATGGGATTTCTGGTCTGCCTCGATCGTTCCATTAAGTATTCCAGCCACTGAATGGACGACTTGCTGAAGTTGTCTCGGGAAATGTATCCCGCATTGGGTACTTGCGCTATGGGCGAATCTATGAACTTTTTCGCTACCACCGCGTAGTTTTCCAGCGCGTTCAACTCCGACCAGGTCCCATTCAGCTGCACACGCCATTGACCGTTTTTCACCGTGGCTGGTATCCATTTTGTTATTAGGCCCGATGGGTCACGCAGTTTGACCATATGATTCTCCGGTAAAAACAGAGTTTTGAATATAGTCATACACGCGCTAGCAATCGTGACGCTTTTGAAAGGACATACCAGTCCTCCCGTGACTTCGAGGATAAGTTGGCGAAATTTTAAACATGCCTGGCGGAGTATATCGACGTCAGAAATGCAATATTCCAACATCTCCTTACGGAAATCGAACTCAACATTCTGGCTCGTTTGTTCCTCGTGCCACAGGAGAAACGATGCTCTGTCCTCGGGCTTCATTTGGTCTGCCCCATAGTATTTAACGTCGGGAATTGGCCCAACGTATTGTTGGTTTTCCCCGGTGTTAAAAAAATGGGGAAAATATCCTTTTTTCAGTTCAGTCAGGTCCAGTGTCTCGGGTAAGGAACGCAGGCTCATCGGTAAAAAATTCAAGGAATCTATTATACGCATATTCAGGCCGCGTTGCACGTGCATATACATGATCTTTGTGCCGTTATAAATGATCTTTTGCGGCCGTAAACCGTGATTGAGTAAATACTCGAGGAGAAATACCCCATCGTACCCTTTCATGTTGTGTGCCAGGACGGTGCTGTCACGATGCTGGTCGCTAAACAGCCATTTTCCGAATTTTTCAGACGTGTCGTCACCGCTGAACACAACCTCACGAACCCCGCATGTATCGCAAGGTTGGGCGGCATAAGACCCGCCTTTGTTTCTCTTGTTACACGCGGGACAGCGAGTGCCGCAAGAGAAACATTTGGCACGCGGACTCATGGACTCATCAAGACATTGTTGGCATACAGTATGAGCGACAACAAAATTGACCGTGTGACGCTGTTTCCCGCAATACGACTCTTTACACGATGTACAAACCATGCATTTGTCACAACGGTTGTCTACTGTGCAATTGTCGCAGGACGGATTGGGTGTGTAACCGTATTTACACTCTGCCACACCATCTTGACGAGCCTCAAAGTCAAAGAAGACGAAATTGGCGTCCGTTGACTTTGGTTTTTCCGCCCTGGCATAGCACACATGATCGCCAATAACCCAGCACTGGCAACATTTGCATTGCCATTCGCCGCACTGATGGGGTACCTTTTCCATATCTCTGTGACATTTGCTTACGACCTTTGTACAGTTGGTACAACGCCAGTATTTGTCACATTGTGATACTTTGTCATGCTTTCCTGGCAATTTATGCCTGTTAAAACAGGCTGATGACCTGCATTTCATGTGACAAGACTTGCAACTGACAATGGAGTCATCTTCGACACAAGGAGCTGTTTTGCAGACGAGACACGTAACTGGACAGCAGTGTTCTGTGGTATGGTCATACGCGACGAGACAAGACTGGCAAAAATAGCTTTTGCCGAAAATGCCGGTAATTGATACAACGCTATCGAAATGACTAGTACGATCATGGTCTTCGAGACGAAGAAATAACAATGGATGCTGTAAATTGTCATTGGGTGGGGCACGAATGATCCGATTACCCAGTGATTCGCACAGCACACATATACGTACGTTCAAAGCCCTTTCGAAAGCACCTATATCGTTGAGAGTCCCGGGCATGTCGCTGGCAACATTTGCCAAATCGCAAAGCACTAATGCCAACGTTCTCTGCACTTGCCATCGTTTGTCACATATGAGCTTGTAGTATGCTCTGGGCATCTTACGATGTTGAAGTATCAATTTGATATTGTTTATGACACCCGGCTTAGGATCGAGGGCACTCCATTCATCATTTGAAACGACAATTGAGTGAGACCACGAAACAGCTATAGCTCGCGAAAGGCACAAATTATCGCAGTTACATATCTCAACAATGGATCGTTTATTATTTTTGGAAATATTTGCGCCAAGATATTTTTTGCCGTTGCCTTTCGGGACATTGATAGCACCTACCGTTACTTCAAACGATTGGTCCATAACCAAATCCGTATTGCTTTGCAAAACATCTTGTACGTGATTAGTAACTGTATCAGCAGTCACTTGATCAGCCTGTTGTAAAGGTACAACGATACTATCGTTCAGGCCATCATGATCTACGATAACGACAGCTAAGTCGTTAGCGTCAATGCCGCGTTTGGCGTGACCGAGCAGATCGTCGAACATCGACGAAAGTTCGGAATGTAAATCAATCAGTTTCCTGCCTTGCAACTGGTCGTTGAATTTCACCCGATAAGTTTTATTTACGGCGTTATTTTTGGCAAATACGCGGGTACCGGTCAGATGTATTTCGTATGGTTGGGGGGCTTGGTTATCACCGGGTGCGCGTGTACCCTGAGCATTGTGCCCTGTCCCATTGATGCCACTGGGGCCTGGCCTCGGAGGTGACTGAACGGAACCCCCTATCATTTCTTTAGATGTTGACGGCCGGGGAGAGTGTGATTCACATTCACGAATGTCACGATTCTGCCTTGTATCAACATTATTTGATACATTTGTTGCACACACACGTACATGACCATCTTCCCTTACAAACAATGTACGCTGTTTCTCGTCTGGTTGTTGTTGTTGATGTAGCGGTGGTTGAGCAGGAACCGGAAGTTGTTGTTGTTGTTGTTGTTGAGGAAGTACAGGAAGTTGTGGCTGTTGTTGTTGATGTACCGGAAGTTGTGGTTGTTGTTGTTGTTGAGGAAGTACCGGAAGTTGTGGTTGTTGAACATGAATCGGAAGTTGTGGTTGCTGGTGAGCAGGAATTTGTTGTAACGGATGTTGTTGTTGTTGTT
>JBEVXV010000713.1:0-9629 GCA_040505915.1 Sedimenticola sp.
TCGACAATCGACTGAGCAATTTTAGGGCCAATACCAATGACCTGTTGCAATTCCTCAATTGTGGCTGTGGTCACGTCTATTTTTGGTGGCCCTACAGTCGCCATTGTATGTTTTATGTTATTGTTGTTTTATTTTGTATTTCAATAATCAATTTAGACCGTGCGAGGTAGGCATGTCATGCCACATGAAATTACATATAAACAGTTAACTTGTTAAAGCTAAATAACAAGCACAAACTTGAAAATCTGTATTCCGTATGGTTTTCGGTAGCTATTAACATGCAACAGAATAAGTCATGACCCAGGAACTTACATATTAACAGTTAACTTGTCAAAGATAAATAACAAGCAAAAACCTGAAAATCTGTATTCCGTATGTTCTTCGGTATCTATTATTATGCAAAAGAATCTCAGATACCGAACAATGTACAATATTCTGTCAGTGTCACATAATCCCCTTGTCCTCATACTAAGGTCAAGTACGGATTTTTGCTGTTCTATTATCTCTATTATATTGTTTTCCTTTTTTAATATTTAATGTTTGCGGTAGCTTACTGTAAAACAATCTACTTGTCCAGTAGTGACGGTCAAGTTTTGATTATTTACGCATTAAACTATGCGCCAATTTCACAATCACCCAGAAATCGCCTTATCAAATGCTAATTTGTTGAGAAATAACTAACTTGTCCTTTTAACTGGTCAAGGTCAAATATTGATTTTTTTTCTGCCTAATTTGTTAAAGCAATAACCTTCCGTAACCTGATACTGTACCAGTTTACTCTAAACACATGTCAAAACATGAAAATGTGTGTTCGTAGAACACTGATGCCCATCTACCGCTATGATTGTAAACCAGTGGGACGGACGGACAAGGGTAATTCGAGATGGGTTCATGGGTATAATAACGATGGCGGTTCGAGATTTTTCTCAGTGATATTCAGTTGTCTACAACTGATGGTAATACGGCATGATATCGAGTTCGAGTTGATGCATAATAATGGTTGGATCATCCATGTTGGATGGACGAAAATTTGAATTTCCGTCGGCCACGATAGTCAACAAATATGGAAATTGACTGACTGTATGGCCAGACAGATATAGGGCTGCTTATGCTGAATTCCGAGTATGAAACCCATAAACTTTCAGTCCAAAAATATTTTTATTTTGTTTATGTTTTTGAGTGTTGGCATAAATATACAACAGTAGATGACAAATTCAGTCCAAATAATATTAGTTTGGCATGCTAAGGACACAATCAATATACCCTGTAATACACATTCATTCCAAGTACAAATAAAACAAGAAATAAGAGAAATTCACACCAAAAAATATTTCCTTTTCGAAACGAAAATATTCAGTCCAAAAGCAATATTTGGCATGAACATACATTAAATTACATACATATAAATGAACATTCGCTTGTAAAGTCAAAGCAAATAATGGGTGACATTCTCTGAACAATGACAGAAGGGCTTACGTTTTCGCTTTTGTTTTGACAATTTCAATTTTTAGAGAATTTGGCCGAAATTAAATTACCAAAATACGCTTTGTTCAAATGCTCGGAGCGCCAATATTGTAACTCACCTAATCATATAGGTGTGTCAATACACGGCATCTGCTGCAAGTACATATAATACGAAGATGGGCCGCAGATGGACGAGGATGAAATACTGAAATACCTGTTAAGGTCAATAGTTGATGGCTGACGGCTGTACAAAAACGGAAGTGATAAAAGACAGGTCCTATATATATACTTCTACCAGTCACGTGACCTCCTCACTGAAGGTAGCAGACCAGTGACAATGAAGGTAGCATTCCACTACACTCTCCCCCGTTCTAAATATGAAGTTCTACTAGAATGACTAAACCCACCCAAGAATTAACGCTAAAATTATTGAAAAGGGGTAATCACCCATATTTGCATACAAACAAGGATACTGGTTGATTCCCAGCGATCCGTTCAAGTCTAAGACGCAACGGAAAGCCTTGGAAACTGCGTACGGGTGACCAGTAGGTGCACCATCCCTGGTTAGGTACATGTGCCGTAGTAGAGGCGAGTTGATATCTGCTGAGCAGGTATGCTTAACCTCAGTCAACGGAGAAATGTTAGTCGATAGCAGCACTCGGCTAACTTGTGGAAACAGAGAAAGCCTGAATGATTGCTCTTGGATAGTCCGGGAAGTGTAATACTGGAAAACTGGAAGCTTCCGGCTGTCCTGTAGATAAACGGATAGCCTGGACGCCCCCGGTTGACCAGTCACTGGAAGGTTGCCGGAATTAAATGTTGTATAGGGCCCTGGCATTTGCTGCCGAGAGCACTATGACCTCCTCGGTGGTGAGACCCAGATGCCTAGCCGCAGCCGCGGCTACCTCCCCAAGGTAGGCGGGTGTGTTGGTTCCTTTCGAGATACGGAGATATGGCGAGTCCGTTTCCAGCAGGATCCTCTCCTTGGGAATGTCTTGCAGAGCCAAGACCTGCTGGTCATCAAAATGGCGAACCAATGACGTGAACCCGAAGTAGCACCGGGGAAAATGATGAGACCATTTCTGGACGAGCTGGCGGTCCCCGGTGAAACAATGGAGATGAATGCGCTGGGCTGGGGCTAGGTGGAACTTGGCCAATTCCAGGCAATCCAACGAACACTTTGATGAATAAGGGTCATCCCTTCCGCGCAGGTGCACAATTAGCGGCCGAAAAGGCGAGCACCTATCAAGTAAGGTGGAGAGGACCTCTAGCTGCCTCTGCCATGTTGAACTGGGCTCGGTGTAATCCAGGCCGATCTCCCCAAGGGCGGTAACAGATGGATCCCTAAGTTTGGTGTCGATGATATCCAGGAGTTGGGGGGTGAAGGAAGATACGTGTTTCGGATGAAACCCGAGGGCACACTTGAAACCTGGATCGGTTGGGAACTCTCGAGGGTATGTCTCCGGGTCACAGTACACGCAGACCCCTCCTACAAGTTTCACTGGGAACTGCGGCTCAGCCCCATCAACCCGGTTCACCACATCTGCAATTTGGGGCGGACGGTGAAATCCGAAGAGCTTTCTCGAAGTCCTGTCGAGATGGAAGTGGCTGTCTACGGCCTCTATGTCCTTGATGAGCTGGACGGTGCTACCCTCGGAAGAGCATAGAGCTATAGGTAGAGCACCGGGGTCCACCTCGCTCGGCTCTTCATCGAAGCCGACACTGTCGAGCACCACCAACTCCGCTGTCCACTCCGTTTCATCATCTGTTGATGCGACAGGGGTCGTCAGGAGATATCTCTCAGGAGCCATTGCCCGGAATTCGACTTGCAGATCCTGGCGTATGCTCGCCACCAATCCCGCCAATACCCTCCAATGTCCCAAGAGCGCAAGACAGTTCACCGGCTGAAGGGTGTACTGAGGGGGCGCTGTCCATCCTTCGGTTTGACACATCCTCTGTAACCAAGGGAAATCCATGGATTCATCCACATAGGCGCTCGAGGACACTAGGTCCTGGCGATTTACCCATTCCAAAAGGGCTTGGAGAGTGGCATTCTGGCCGATTATGTGTTGCGCAATCCAGCCGAGAGCTTGCACACGGTTTCCATCATGCCCAGGAAGGTGGAGACGATCTGACCGGAACATCGGCGGGAAATGCTTCACCATTACATGGCGCCTCAGGTTGTGGACATTGGCACATTCTGGAGACACTGGGCATCGCACGGATCGTCTCCGGGGAGCCGGGGTCGGTAAGGCGGATTCCACTGTACGACTCCCTCCCGTGGTAGTGATGGCTAATGAGGCGGATTCCCCAAGACTGCTCGGCTGGAGATATGCTGTTGGGGAGGCCGCCCTTACGGGGCTGCTATGTCCCGTTCCTTCGAAGGTGGCCGTGATCTCGAGCCTATCCTGGGTTGTAATCAGTAGACAGGCCGGGGGTACAGGAGTGCGAGGAGGACTGCTACCTTTCATGGGAACGATTTTCGATCGTTTGGCTGAGTGCAGTCCTGGAGGTCTATCTCTGTCGCCTGCAAGTTGTCGAGAGCTGGAGGAATATATCCTCGTGCGGAGGGGCAGGATATCTGGATCTTGTCGCGGGCCGTGGACTCTCCTCGTTGTGGGCACGGGTTCCTGGACAGTTGCTGGAACCTTTGCCGGCACAACCACTTGCATACAGGTCTGGCGTTGCTGCATCCCTGTGGGCTCCAGCGACCACGTCTGCTCCACATCCATGGGAGAATGTTCTTGAGTAGTGGAGCGAATGGGCAGAACCTCCCGAGTGAACTTCGGAGGTCTTGCCAGCAGCTCCTGGGTGACGGGTTCCCGTGACAGAGTGTGCAGAACCTCCTGAGTGGTCTCTGGAGGTCTTGCCAGCAGCTCCTTGGTGACGGGTTCCCGTGACAGAGTGGGCAGAACCTCCTGAGTGGTCTCTGGAGGTCTTGCCAGCAGCTCCTGGATACCGGGTTCGGGTGACGAAGTGGGCCGAACCTCCCGAGTGGTCTCTGGAGGTCTTGCCAGCACTTTCTGGTTGGGGGTTCTCGGTAAGGTAGCGTCGTCCATCGAGGTCCGCATGGGCACGTCTTCCAGCAAGGTGGGCAGGGCTTCCCGGGGCGTCTCCGCCTCATGAGGCTTTGCCGGCACCGCTGGCGAGGGCAGAACGGGGAATTGTTCCGCTCCGAGGTTCACCGCGACGACCTCCAACTGAGGATTGTCCCTCAGCCGTATGTCCTTACACATGGACGGACGCGAGGCTACCGACTGTACCGGACCTCTGGGTCTCCGTTGGGGCCTCTTACCCAAGTCACGTACCAGGAAGTCTTCCCCCACGATCAGGCCTGCTTCGCTACGTAGTTCCTGTGTGAACTGCCATGCTCGCTTCTTGCAGGCAAGGTCGTATTGCCCTTTCACCAACTTCTCTAGGGTAGTGCGTGAAGCCGGCCTAACTAACCCTAGGTACTCTACCAACTCCTTGGCGGAAGGCCAGACTTTGTTGCCGTTGGTGGCCTCCTGGACCCTGCAGTACCTGTCTGCAGAGGATACCGGGCTCTCTGAGCCCTTCCAACTCCTCTTCGGGCTCGTAAGGGGCGAATCCATTCTGCAAGATCGTAAGGATTAACAGGATTAGCATTAAGCACGAGCCTGATTCCTAAAGTCTACCTCGCACGGGGGACACGTATAAATATCAATTAATTCGGCTTCTATTTCCGAGATATTGACGCAGTGACCATGAAACCAATCAAGACAGGAATCGCACTGGATCATGAACTGCCCGTCATCCGGTTGTTTGCATATGCAGTACAGTTTAGTGCCAGAAGCCTCATGGGAAAGATCTAATGGGGTCTCCTCAGAAGCGATGTTGGTCCTGGCTCTCTGCAGCCAGACAGGCAGGGGTACCTCCCGGCAGTACTTCATCCGGTCATGGTTTACCGTGGCGACAGTCTTCTTCAGCTGTACTTTGTACAAATAAGGCGTTATCTTCCTTAATACCACTCCTGGACCATTCCACTGGATGGACAACTTGGAAGATAAACCCTTTTTACTGGCCGTATTGAGGACATAGACTGCATCACCCACATCATATGTTCGCGAGCACACCCGCAAGTCATAGTCTCGCTTCATTACCTTCTGACCTTCTCGCAAGGATTTCCTGGCACACTCATGCGCATCTCTCATACTGTCCTCCAGCTGTGCTACATAACTTCCCGGGTCAGATGACACCTCGCTTTTACAGCTACTCGGATATACCAGATCAGCTGGCACCAATACCTCCCTCCCTAACATTAATTGATTTGCTGTGAACCCAGTACTCCTGTTAACTGAAGACCTGAGTGCACCAGCAATCTGAGGAAGGCATTTATCCCATGTTCGCTGATGCCGCCCTACAAAGCACCTGACTGCATCCATAAGTGTTCTATTGAACCGTTCGACCTGACCATTTGCTGATGGTCGATATGGAGTGGTTCGGGACTTATGGATCTGTAACAACTCACAAATACTGGAAAACAGCTTGCTCTCGAAATTGCTGCCTCGGTCAGTATGGATTTGCAGTGGGAGACCAAAACGGCTGAAAAAATGATCTACTGCTGCCCTTGCGGTTACTTCTGCAGTTTGTGATGGGAGTGGGATGCACTCTACCCATTTGGTAAATTGATCTACTATCATTAAGATATTTTCATTACCCAGTTCGGTTTTAGGTAGAGGTCCCAAGAAATCCATATGCACACGTTCCATAGGAACACCTGCATGAAATTCGGTTAGTTCCCACCGTGCGTGTCTATTGGGTTTTTTCCACTGGCTACATTCTGGACAAGAAGCTATGAAGTTGTTTATTTCTTGTGTCATTTTATACCAGAAGTATTTTATTTTTATTTTACGCTTAGTCCTATCTGTCCCCTGATGACCGGCAAGGGGTACATTGTGGTAGAGCTTTAGTAGTTTGTTTCGGTCTTCCTTAGGGACTATTAGTTGTTTTTCCCCTGTTTTAGGATTAACCCTCCATACCACTTGATGCTCAAGACGGAAACAATCGCGATTGATCCAGTAATATTTTACTGCGCTATTGGAGAGAAAAATGGCACCTTCTGTGGGAATGGCTTCGTTTTCAAGCCACTCCAAAAGTAATAGCAAATCAGCATCCTGATGCTGGTGGGTGCTGATTTTTTCTAGATCAAAATCCCATACCTGGGGAGAGAGGGACAGAGAGCTTATGTTTGCTTCTGCTACGCATTCAGAGTTTGGACTGGACACCGACTCCTCTTGGAATAACCGAGATAGACCTATCAAACCGGGTTCTTTCCTACTACCTCGCTTCGCAGGCAGGGGAATTACATAATCAATGGTTTCATTAAAGTCCCCCCATTTTTTGTGCATTCGCTGACAATATGCGCAACCTTCACATGGCAGACTAGATAGAGCTACCCCGGAACGATAGTTATCACAGTGGTCACCTTCTGGAATCCTAGACAGGGCGTCGGCATTCGCATGTCTGGTTCCCGGACGATGTATCACTGTCATGTCATATTGACTCAGCTCTTCTAGCCAGCGTGCTATTTGACCTTGCGGCTCCTTGAAGCTCAAGAGCCAAGTCAGACTGTTGTGGTCAGTACGGAGAGTAAAGGGACGACCTAGCAAATAATGCCGATATTGACGAGTGAACCTAACTACGGACAAGAGTTCTTTCCGCGTGGTACAGTAGTTCAGTTGCTCCTTTGTGAGTGCAAAGGACCCATACGAAATAACCCTTTCTACCCCATTTTGGACCTGAATGAGTTGAGCGCCAATGGCGTAGTTTGACGCATCCGTATCGAGAATAAATTCATCCTCACGGTTAGGCAATCCCAAAATAGGAGCGGAGGTTAGTGCACTCTTCAGATCCTGAAAAGCCAAGTCCTGCTCTTCACCCCACATAAACGGCTGTTTGCCTGTCAGACGGTACAAAGGTGTTGTGCGTTTAGCATAGTTTTGGACAAAGCTCCGGTGATAATTCACCAGGCCTAGGAACCGCTCCACGTCTTTTGTACACTGGGGTGTCTTCCAGTCACGCACAACAGCAATGTCATTATCAGATACTGCCAAACCCTCTGGCCCGACGAAACGGCCCAGAAATTCTACCTTTGGAGCGAACAAATGACATTTCTTTGGTTTGAGTTTGAGCTGGTATGCCCGGAAGCGTTGGAATACCTCTCTGAGAGTAACTATATGATGTTGGAAGGTTTTCCCCATGGCCAGAATGTCATCCAAGAAGGCGAGGACACTCTTCCATGTTAACCCCCTTAGAACAAGATTCATAACCCGCGAGAAGGTGGCAGGGGCATTACAAAGGCCAAAGCTCATTCTAACAAATTCAAAAAGGCCATATTTTGTACTAAAGGCAGTTTTCTTTTGATCAGGTTTATTGATTCTAATCTGCCAATATGCCGCATTCGCGTCGAGTTTGGAAAACCAACAGTGACCGGATAACATGTCCGTGCAGTCTTCTACCAAGGGCAATGGGTATACATCCTTGGTAGTGAGTTTATTCAAAGCACGGTAATCCAAACACCATCGTACACTCCCATCACGCTTTCTGACTAATACCGGGGCTGAGGACCATTCAGAGTTAGAAGGCTGTATCACCCCAGCATCTAACATTCTTTGGAGATGGGCCTCTTCCTCCCCTACGAAGGCCATGGGCGTCCTCCGCAGTTTGTGTTTCACGGACCGAGCATTTCCCGTTTCAATGTGATGTTCAATTTCAGTGAAGTTGCCCAAATCAAACTCATCCTTGGCAAACACGTCCTGAAATTCACAGAGTAACTCCCCCAATTGGACCTTTTGATCCTGGTCAAGGTGAGCGGAGCCACGTGAATACAGGTCTTGTAAATGCTCAGGGACCGAGGAGGATGGGCCCTCCTTCATTTGAATTGAACAACTCTGTACCACAGGGGATGAGATGAACGCGCCCGAGGGACAAGCATTACCGGATGGTTGAGCTTGTGCCACCCCGGCACCATATCCTCTTGGTGCCCCGGTATCATAGCCTCTTGATGAGAGCTCCAGTGGGCCTGCGTTAGCATATCCCTCTGGTTGAGCCAGTTCTGGGCCATGAGACGGGGAGTGCATCGGCTCCAGCCGGACTGCATCAGCAATCACTGCTGGTTGAGCCGGGTTCTGACTGAGAACCTGGGGGCAAGGGGGCTCCAGCTGGACTGCATCCGCAATCACTGCTGGTTGAGCCGAGGGCTCCATTGGGGATTGGCCGGAATCAGCGTAGTAATCTCGCAAGACAGCCGACAAATCGGGTGGGATAGGGGGAACAACCCATACCGGTTGGGCATGAGCGACGCAGTCATCTTTATGAACAGTTATGTGGTGGTCGCTCAGGTTCAAAACATTGACTACCGGCTGGCTGGTATCAGCAAAGACTGTATCCGGAATCAGCAGATTATCTTTACAAGATTCCACAAGGAATGCAGGGGTACCAACAAAGTCATTTACTGAACATGGCACTTTTGTCAGCGAGTTGGGCGGGCAAATCATGGTTTTGCAAACCACTACTCGGGACACCGATGCCCCAGTAGTATCAGATTTCCCACACACCATGGCTATGTTCTCCCCCCCAATTTGGATATAGGATTCGGGGATATTAATGAGTGCTTGATGGCGTCTTAGGAAATCTAACCCCAACAACATGTCATTTTGAATGGGGGCAACATGAATGTTTTCCTCAAAGGTTTGATTACCAATACTAATGTGCATTGGGCCTACAACAAAACCATTCATTTTCATTTCCCTACCTGCAGTGTTTAGGGTGACATGTTTGATTACAGACCCCGGGTTAGCTAGTTTCTTGTAAACTTTATCAGACATAAGTGTGACCTCTGCGGCAGTGTCGACTACTGCTTCAGTATGGTAATCTTGAAGTGCCACCGGAATCTTAAACATAGATTGGGATCTTATTTGACAAACTATGATCTCTTCTAAAGTGCCCAGCTCCCCTTCCTCAGAAATGCTAGTACCCATCCCCGGATCAGGCTCATTTTCCGTTGTCTTCCCAGGTTCAAGTTTGACCTGTTCCAACCTCCCTCCCGGGTCAAATTGTCTGATGGGTCCCAACCCCCCTCCTGGGTCAAATTGTCTGATGGGTTCCGACCCCCCTCCCGGGTCAAATTGTCTGATGGGTTTCGA
>JBEVXV010000713.1:9729-11950 GCA_040505915.1 Sedimenticola sp.
CGACCCCCCTCCCGGGTCAAATTGTCTGATGGGTTTCGAGCCCCCTCCCGGGTCATGTTGTCGGTGGTCAGTGGGTGCTACCACAAGGCCAGTTTGGTCGCATCGGGTCGAAGTTAGGCCTCTTGCTCCGACCCGCTGTCGTTTGGGGAATCACAGCCACATCTGTCTACAAACGCAACTGATTTTTCAAGTTTTGTATTCTTAATATTAGATGCATTTGGACAATTGTGCTTGAAGTGCCCAAGCTGGTTACACTGATAACATTGTACATTAGGCGGAGCTCGGGCAGTTGAAGCCCGGGAAGGCGACGTTTGTCTCTGTTTCATGTTGTTTGAATTCGGACATTCTCTTCTGAAATGTCCAGGTTGATCACACTGAAAACAATGTGTAGTCGCTCTAGATGGGGATGCTGGTCTCTGATAGGCAGGCGAACTTGACCTCGGGCGTCTATACAATTGTTGGTTGGCCAGTTGCTCCATCCTACTAAGTATTAGGTCAACTTTCTTGTCCATGCTCTCCACATGCTTCTCTAGTCCAGATACTCGTTGTTCCAAGTTCTTCTTTGGAACTACGACAGTTGACACAGACACCTCAGAGACCTCATCTACTTGACGCACGTCCCTTTTCGGCTTGCCATGTACCATGGTATGGGTATGGATCGCCCATTTCAACTTATCCAAGGCATCGTCGATGGTAGCCGGCCGCAGGTTTGCAACGACTTCTCCCGCATCCTTACTGGTGGTTCCTAGGCAGAAACGTAGCACTGCTTGCTCCGACATGTAGTCCTCTGGGAGATTACGGTAGGCCTTGAAAGCTAGCTTTGTGACCCGGTCTGCCCAATCCTCCAACGTCTCCTCAGGTTGCTGGCGCGCGTTATTGAATGTGATTCTTGCTGTTTCTGGCAGTTCACGGAAACTAAAACGACGCTCAAATTTCCTGATGATCAGACGGTACGTAATGTTGTCAGTATTGATGACAGTTGTTGTGTAGAACTCGCTAGCTTTGCCTTCCAAACACCAGCATAGGTACTCCTTCCTTTCTTCCTCATCCCAGTGCTGCATATTAGCATACTTTTCAAATTTGGTGTAGAAAGCAAGCCAATTTCCTTTGCCGTCAAATAACATCGACCGGGGTAGTCTGGCAATTCTCTTGACTCCATCATCTCTTTCACGGTCCTCTCTCCTGTCATTCCGCCTCATCGCATGGGCTGGACGAGGTGCTGGTTGTTCTGGGGGTGGAGGTTGTTCCTGTTTCGGTTGAACATAAGGGGCCTGCCCCATTGGTGGGGAATACCCGGCAAAACCAGGGGGTGGGAATCCCATACCTGTTTGAGGAAATCCCATACTAGTCTGAGGAAACCCCATACTAGTCTGGGGATACCCCATACCAGCGTGGGGAAACCCCATACCTGTCTGAGGAATTCCAGGAGTTCCCACTGTCCTTGGTGGGAATCCCATGCTAGCCTGGGAAAATCCCATACCCGTCTGAGAAAACCCCATACCT
Organism: Sedimenticola sp.; assembly: GCA_040505915.1. Classification (GTDB taxonomy): domain Bacteria; phylum Pseudomonadota; class Gammaproteobacteria; order Chromatiales; family Chromatiaceae; genus Vondammii. The sequence goes on from JBEVXV010000713.1 coordinate 11,233, forward strand.
GTTTGAGGAAATCCCATACTAGTCTGGGGATACCCCATACCAGTCTGAGGAATCCCAGGAGTTCCCACTGTCCTTGGTGGGAATCCCATGCTAGCCTGGGAAAATCCCATACCAGCCTGAGGGAAACCCAGGCTGGAATGGGGTGTGCTCATACCTGCCTGAGCAATACCCAAGCCGGTCTGAGGCGCATTATACTGTTGGACCCCCATGTTAGCACATAACTGAGTAAGCAAGCTAATTGCTGTACCCAATTCATTCTGTTGTGGCTGGTAGACATCATATGTTGATGTTTTGGGTCGTGCCACTTCTGCCTGTGATTTTGAATCGGTTACCTTTACCGGGCTCCGGATATGTTTACGAAATTTACTGGGTGGGCCCTGCAGATTTGCATTTTCAATTACTTGGGTGATATTATAAAACGGATCCGGATGACGATCAACATTCTTCGGCGCAGTCTGATCCTCCGGTTCAAATTCTGATACATCCCCCGGCTGGTTCATCTCGTCTTCATCTTCTTCAAATTCCCCCTCAAAGTCAACTGCGTCCCATAACTCAGGTGTGACTCTGAGGTGAGGAATCGCAGCAAATTGCTCTCTCGTGATAGTTCCATTATTTTTGTCTCTAAATTCGACAATCGACTGAGCAATTTTAGGGCCAATACCAATGACCTGTTGCAATTCCTCAATTGTGGCTGTGGTCACGTCTATTTTTGGTGGCC
>JBEVXV010000714.1:0-2746 GCA_040505915.1 Sedimenticola sp.
TGCTCGGCATAGAGATTGGTCGCCACATAGCGATTACTGGGGGGGAGCAGGGTATCGGGATCGTTGCGAACATCCAGCTTGTAAATCTGCAGCGCACCCAACAGGGTGGATACAATCAGGGCAGTGAATATCACAAAGCGGTAACGGATAACAAAATCCGCATAGCGTTCGGCTAGTTTTGTCTTTTTTTCTACTGTGCTCATTTAACTCAACACCTATGAATAAGTAGTTTATCTCTATCTCAGGAGCCTGGACAGACAAAGCGGCAGAGAAACAGGGTGACAACTTGACACAGGCTGCAGGTGAAACTTTATCCGGTCACACAACCTGTTGAATAATAACTAAAATTTCGCAGGGCCCGGGGTCGGAGTCGATTGCGCCGAAATACAGTGCATTTTCCAACATACTCAACGCAATCGACTCCGACCCCTACCGCAAACAGACTCAAACCACCCTTTGAACTCCGAAACTTAAGTAATAAAAGAGAGGCGGCCGTAAACACTCAGCTTACAAACCGCCTCTCTTCTTGTCACACGATTCGCTAATCGTTAATCAAAGAGATACTTTACGCCCACCTGAATATTGGAAGACTCTTCGAACTGACCAAAAGTGGTGTTCTCATCACCCCAGTAGGTATTCAGTTCCGCCGTACCCACCAACTGATCACTAAAGGAGTACTCCACATCGAAACGATTCCACCAGCCACCACCCTCTTCATAGATGGTGATGTTGTTCCAGCGACCCAACTGAGACTCGCCAAAGGGCTTGGAGAAGAACAGGGAGTAGAACTCCTTGTTTTCCCATCCTTTCTGTAGCCCATTGGTCAAATGCATCGTTGCCGGATCTGCAGTGTATCGATCTGTGCCGTCAACAAAATCAAGATTTCTGAACTGAATGAACTGCCCACTCACCATCAGATTTGTGAGTACTGTTGCATCGAGACCAATTACATACTTAAAGAAATCCGATTCTTGCGTAGTTAGGGCTGCTGTTAGGTTTCCACGTCCAAGGGCTGCTATGTCAACAATGGGCTGATGGATATCTTTTTGATAGAGAAATTCACCACGAAGCACCAAGGGTACTGATGTGGTATCGATAGCGTAGTCGAAGGAGGTGCCAATATTATGCGCTCGGGTCAACTTCTCTTCGAATACCAGAATTGGAGCACCACCATAGTTACCTGACGTCACATCTACCGGAGCAGATCCTACGTATTCTGCTGATCCGCCGCCCACATCGTTGTAAATAATGTCGTTTGCACCGTAGAACTCAGTACCGGCTTGGTTGCTCAGTTGTACAACAGTGGTGCCGGCATTAGTTGTGTATTCGTTGGCAGTCAATGTGCCACCAGACGAATTTTCCCAATGGATATTGACAACAGGGTTTGGGTCATAGGAGTAGAGGTAGTTAATACCGAAGTTCAGACCATTGTCCATGCTGCCACGATAACGCATACCCAGATTGGCTTTAGTATCGTCTACGTAATCGCGCTCATAACGCGTACTCATGCCAACATACGTGTTGAAAGTGGCAAAGGTTGCATTTGGCATGTATTCCCATGTGGAATCAGGATTATTGGTGTCCCAGCCAGCTCCAGTGGTATCTAGAACATTCCCAAGGCCATCAACAACAGGGGATGTATCTATAAGATTGGTGGCGAATTGATTCGTTATTTGCGTGAATTGTGATAAACAGTTAGCTCCTGAGACATTGATGGGTGTTGTCCCACCAGTAGCTTGTCCGCTACAGTTTAAAGGGTTTGCTGGATTGCTAGTGTCAAACTCGACAGTACTACCAGTATAGGCACCAACAGTAGTTATTTCTGCAAAGCCATTGTCGTCAGGGTCTGTGAAGCCTCCACCGAAGAAGGTGCTGGTTACACCACCCATGGCAGCGCCAATATTGAAAAAGCCATTAACTCCACCGGTAATGGTGTCAACACCTTTGAGGATAAAAGGATGCCCCGTGTCAGTGCCTGAGGTTGCACCAGTGGTTCTGGTGGCGCCATCACTAACATTTAGACCCGCTACAACATTGGGCTTGGATTGGGAGAGTACAAGCTGGACATTGCCGCTCTCTCCTACATCACTCTCACCCTTAATCATAAAGACAGGGATTCGAGCGTCCTCCATGGTGCTCTGATTCATCTCACGGAAATCAGTAGGATTGATAATGTCTAGCAGCTTGATGCCATCCGCAGTACCCCATACCTCCTGCTGTTTGCCGATACGAAAATCCCAGCTGGATGCAGAAGTATCCAGATAGAGCTCACGAATCCAGTCGTTCTGAGTGAAATTCCTATGGCCCTTGTAATCAGAATTTACGCCTTTGCTATCATGGATAAGGTTGATATCGGCATGGAACGATGATTCCTCGCCAATATCACCATTGACAAAAAAACGTGCGGAATTTTCGAATTTCATGACATCGCCGACATCGTCACTGGCCGTATCAAGCGTGGTAGTGGCTTGACCGGTACGCTGACCATCTTGAATGTGGAAGGCCGTTTCGTTTTTTACGTAGCCGGAGACTTCGATCTCAGCCATTGCTGCGACAGGCAAAACCAGTAAAGCTACCACGGCAAGGGAAAGGGGTGTTTTTTTAAACATTATTGGAAATCCTCTAAACATATGGAGGTGCGCCACAATCCCCGGGTAGGGGTGGGCTGCACAGGCCTGTACTTAGCGCTTGATCTTTCTCAGCGTCCTCTCAGTCCACTTCTTCTCTTTGAAGTCACCGTTGGAAA
>JBEVXV010000715.1:0-2249 GCA_040505915.1 Sedimenticola sp.
GAAAGCAACAATCAGGCAATACTATTGGCAAAGAAAGAATTGATTTTGTTCATAAACATATTCAGTCATTCTCTAAAATGGAATCACATTACACATGAAAGAAATCAACCAAACATTATCTTTCATATCGAGGGTTGAAAGCGAAAAGGTGCTATGTGCCATTTTTGCCAAAATTGACTTTTCTGTATTTTTGAACTCATTCAACATCATTTAACATGTTAAAAAATTGCTGGTATTAAATTCCAACGAGTTAGGTCTAAAAACACAAAATGAAAAGGAGCTATCTCTGAAACCCCAATATGTGTGCAGGTAAAAGGAGATATAAGCCATGTGCTGCTGGTAAAAGGTGCTATGATTAGATATCCCCTTTTACCAGCATATATATGGCAGATGCTGGTTGCTCTTAGGGGCTGTCTATTTATAACTTCTACACAGAGTAGCATAGCACAGTGGAAGAATCCTGAAAACTTACACATCAGTTTGCAGATTATTTGGAGATACAGGTGTAGAGACAGCAGATGCAATTTATATGTTTCACAAGAAATTCCACAGAAAAAGGTAAGTGTAATTTGAAATACTTTTTTTCAATTGTGTTATTATGTTTTAATATACATGTATAATGCCATGTTTTTTGCAACCACAAGCTTTTAATAATATTTATTATACATACATGTACACTATTATTGTACCTATGTGCATTATAGACATACAGAATGCATATTTGGTACTTAAAACTTCAGTCAAAATGTAGCTGTCTGATCAAAATAATCCAGATAGCCCCTTTTACCGTGTAATTTGGATTACTGAATATGTATTTTTTGGAAAGGTAAAAGGAGCTAAATATCATTCTCTAGTGTAAAGGAATATCCCAATGTGTGCACGGGTTTTGTTTAAATTCTAATAAATGTACATAATGCCATTTATATATCCGTTTTTACATTTAATATGCATTGAACCATTGTTTACCATTATTTACCCTAGGAAAAACAAGAAAAATAGTATGACATGGGTGGGACTCGAACCCACGTCCACAGGATGATGGCGCCCAATAACATAAAAAGCTGAGTGCAAGTTGTTAATATTGTTAATTTAATTGTTGCTGACGTACTATGTAAAAAAATAATTGCATTTGTATACATTTACATGTATAATATTTTTAAAGATGTATCAACTTTTATTCTGTTACCGGCTAGGATACGAATTCCGTTATTTGCTCCGTAGCAAGCTAAGAAAACAACATCGATTATACGAATATATGGTACATTTTCAGGGTACTTCAAGTCACACATTATAGGGAATGATGATATACATTGAATATAAGCAGTTTCCCCTCATTTTACAATACTTCCCGATGCGTGAAAATAATGCTTTAACAGAATATAGCCTTGATCCAACATAAACAAGAGCACCTACGGTACTGATGGGAGTACCATATCCCCTTCGGGGCTTGCATGAGAAACTCAAATAATGTTCTAAACAGTGACGCACGCATGGACGCACAGAAGTTAGAAAAATGCATTTTGGTTTCATTCACAGTTTAGAATTCGTGTATGTCTATGAAATTACTACACCCATTATGCATCCAATATACATGTAATGCATTAATTAATGAATAGTACAATGGGTTTGGGCCACAAGTTATCACAACATTAGTTACGGCCCTTACCCTAAGTGATGCTTACCCTATGTAATACACAAAGCTGGTTTTCCATAGGCGCATTCCCGCAAGCGTTTTGATGCTTGCGTTTTCACACATCAGATTTTTTGTCGGCTTTTACAAAATCAAATATCACTCTAAATTCAATACGACTGTTTCTATACTTGCAGATTTGTAGCAGATCAAGTGTTAATTAATTATGAGCACATCTTACCGGTAAAAAAATGGTTGCGTAAAAATGTGTCTTAATATCCGCCTATGGAAAAAACAGCTTTACATTGATACATGTATAATGTCATGGCCAATACGGGAGAAATGGGGCATATCACTGAGATTCGACTCAGGCATTTTACTGAAAATCAATATTCTTGTTGTTTGTTTTGCAGATGGCGACCGAAGATTCTTCATGGTCTGACTGGGGCGAAGAATTCACTGATGAAATATGCGACATGGTGCAGGGACAAGCCATACCTGATTCAGGCGACACTACTAGTCAGCTAATATGTGATGATGATATCGAACCAACTGTAACAAACACAACCCAAGATGTCGGTGTAACCGTTACAGATACAACACCGAATAGTTATGAACT
>JBEVXV010000715.1:2349-8113 GCA_040505915.1 Sedimenticola sp.
CGAACCAACTGTAACAAACACAACCCAAGATGTCAGTGTAACCGTTACAGATACAACACCGAATAGTTATGAACTCGAACCAACTGTAACAAACACAACCCAAGATGTCAGTGTAACCGTTACAGATACAACACCGAATAGTTATGAACTCGAACCAACTGTAACATTAATCTCCATGAAATGCATAGGTGATGAAACGTTGCTAGGTGAAAAGGTTATAGAAGGAATAGGCCAATCCTATGACACAGATTCTGAAATGGATATTCCATTGGCAATAATCCGTCAACAAATGTTACGTTCACGTACCAGTACAAATATAAACCAACATGAAAATGAAAATGAGATGCAGCAAGTGACTGAAACCAATGATAACCTGCATGCCAATATTTTCAGTTACAACATGAGTGACGCAGATATCACAACAAATGATTTTAGTGTCGCAATGGAAGCATTTTTGAGTAATGTTGATATTGAAGAGGCTACTTTAACAGTAGAATCCATTGCTATGGAAGAGGTTTGTGAAACCAACACATCAGAAAGTTCACATCCAAATTCTAAACAAATAGTTTGCGATCGCAGTAACGAAACAGAATCACGTGCCATCAACGTTGGTCAAAATGTCACACAGCTTGGTCCAGATTCAGGGGATAATGATACTGATGTCCCGCTAGCAATGCTTAAATCAAAGCTAATGTTAAGCAACAAGATGGTTATATCGGCAGATGAACATAGTGAAAGTGATAGCGACTATGCTCCATCTTTATACAGTAATGATTCTTGTTCTCCTTCAAGCGATTACACTGATGAGGAGAGTCTGGTAAACAAAAGCAGTGAGCTTTGTACCGGCCGAAAACGGAGAAAGCTTCGAAACGTACGAAATAAAAACTGGAAGCGAAGGGGTAAACGCATCAAACGTAAATCGTCAAATGCATGTCTTGATAGTCATAGCAGTCAGCAAGCACATAATACAAGTCATGGTGAGGTCAAAGACAGTGATGAATCCACAATAACACAAGTACTCGAACAAGTAAATAACAAAGACACGCACTCTGACGGCGAACAAGTAAATAACAAAGACACGCACTCTGACGCTGAACAAGTAAATAACAAAGACACACACTCTGACAGCAAACTAAAATGTCCTACCCTGGATATCGGCGATGAAAACGTCAGCAAGGCAAACGACTTGAACACTTTGGACAAGGCCATCAAACAAAGCATAAAGGAACAACATGTTCTCGATGTCCTACAGAAGTACCATGCCAATAAGCTAGACAAGATACTTGCCAGTAACATGGTGACAAGGCATCCAGTCTATCCTGATGGAAACTGCTTGTTTGCGGCTGTTTTAGAACATGTGGATGAGTCTATGTCTGTGACAGATCTCAGATCCAAAATAGCTAAGCATTTTGAGGAAAATATAATTCACTACATATGTTTTGTTACATTTCCGGACATTATAACTGCAGATGAAGAGCATACACAATTTATTGACATGATTGAAGAAATAAAGCAAGATGGGAAATGGAATTCAGACATGTCCGATATTGTCCCATTATGCATAGCAAACGTACTACAACGGCCACTGCGAATATATTCAAGTCGTCCATTTAATCCTGTGTGTGACATAACACCAGACCTCGTCACCATTGCAAACACCGCTGAACCAATACCTCTAGCACACACCGCAATAAGAGGTAGTGACCATTATGACGCTGTCAAAAAGAAAACAGTACATGATAAATCACACACCGACAGAACTTGTACGTCAACGGCTACCTGCCATGAAAACACAAACGGCAATAAAACTGCACCAGTAACTGCTGACTCGGGGACAACAGTTTTCAGTCCTCCATCTACTAGTTGTCATGCTGAAGCACCTTCTGCGGCATTGCAAACTGGGCTACATACACCGTCAAAGGGGCAGAGGGTGACTAACACAACAATAAATATCACTCCTCACAAAGATGCAAATTACAAGAGTCCGAAGAAAAAGAAGTTGACACGCAAAAAGATTAACAGCCCTGAAACGTGGAAACGAAATGTCTGTAAAAAAGATAGATCAAGAGGCAATGCATACACAAATAAACACGGCCAACATATTGCGGCACGGACTGTTAAAGGAAAAGACTGCACAAGGTGCAGGTTTAAATGTTCAGATAATGTAACGGAAGACCAAAGGGCAGATATTTTTAAAACCTACTGGGACTTGGGTGATTATGAGAAGCAAAGAGGATTCATTTGTCAACATATAGATCAAACAGAACCAGAGACGCTTAAAAGACACCGTGACAAACCAAGAACAACATCTCGAACATATTTTCTGACAGTAGGTGACATTAGACATAGGGTGTGCAAAGAGTTTTTCTTGAAAACATTAGACGTTGGTAAAAAGACGGTAGAGTATGCCTTGAAATGTAAAGTTCATGGGGTGTTCGTAGGTAAAGATGCAAGAGGGTCAAGCACCCCTATAAACAAAACCTCAGAAGAAGACACAAAGATTATAAATGACCACATAAAAAGTTTTGCAACTGTTGATCCCCATTATACAAGAAAAGACACAAAACGACAATATTTAGCCCGTGAACTGAACATAAGGAAGATGTATTCTCTATATGTTGACAAATGTAAAGAATCTGGCGGAAAACCTGTGCATGAAAAGGTGTATAGGAGTACTTTCTGTAGAGAGCATAACCTGTCATTCTACCACCCGAAGAAAGACCAGTGTCAGGTGTGCAACCACTATGACGACATGAAATCGGCGGGAACAGTAACTCCTCTAGTAGAACAAAGATATGTAGACCATCAGGCAAGAAAGAAAAGAGCAAGACTTGAAAAAGAAAATGACAAAAAACGCGCAAAAGTACATCCAGAATTCCATGTTTCAGCATTTGACCTAGAGGCAGTCCTCACTACGCCATGCTCCTTAGTTGGGGAACTATATTATAAACGAAAGCTCTGCTGCTACAACTTGTCATTCTATACCCTTGCCAGTGGCAATGTCACCTGCTACCTGTGGGATGAGACCCAGGGAAGTCGTGGGTCATGTGAAGTAGCAACGTGCCTCATGCTACATTTGAACGCAATAACAACCAAAACATCCGCGGTAAAGGAAGTAACCTATTACTCAGACACATGCGGAGGACAGAACCGGAACCAATTTGTGGCAGCTGCATTGTTGTACTCAATTCAGTCTATGGATAAAATTGAATGCATAAATCACAAATTTTTAGAAAGCGGCCATTCTGAGATGGAATGTGACTCTGTACATGCAGCAATAGAACATACAAAATCGTTAACAAAAGTGCATGTTCCATCACAGTGGGAAACAGTTGTAACATTGGCACGAAAGTCAAATCCTTATGTTGTCGTTCCAATGAAATACACAGATTTCATGGATTTTAAACAAATGAAGAAGGATTCAATTAAAAACGTGAAAATCGAGAAAAACGGAAACAAAGTAAATTGGCTGAAAATTAAATGGATTCGTGTCCAAAAAAAAATGCCTAACACTTTATGCATAAATTACACATTCGACGAAGAAAACTTTTTGGAAATTAATGCCTTCTCAAACAAAACAAGAGGAAGACCAAAGACACCAAGCATGTACCTACAGCCTAGATATGAGAGTAAGACACCAATATCTGCGGCCAAAAAGGCAGACTTGTTGTCACTTTGTGCATCAGGCACAATTCCCGCTGAGTACCACCAGTACTACCGGTCGTTACCGAGCAAAAAAACTGTCAGAGACAAACTTCCAGCACCTGCTGCAAGTGAGGAGGAACAGGACACGGATGACAATTAGAGTTTGGATTGGATCCTTGTGCACCCTGATATAGAGGATCTAACATGAGTGATGGCTTAATATGATTTTTAATAAACAAGTTCACTGAGTTTGTAAACAACGAGCCTCTGGCGAGTTGTTTACGAACACAGTAAACAAGTTTATTAAAAATCATATTAAACCATCACGAAAGTTAGATTCTATTTATTGCATAATAACTAACTAACCGCGGAAAAGAAAACGGAACTGCTACTCCACTTCTCTAGTGAACGGCAGCCATGACCGAATCACGACATGCTCGAAAATAAACGTTCTATGTAAAAATGAGTTCCGTGTACTAAATTATTGATAAATATGATAAAACTAACGGACAATTGCAGTGGTATGTCATTTTAGATTGTGAATACATGTAATAATGATTACAAAGATGATTATTTCCGACTTTTAATACAATAAGTTCGTAACGCTGATGACGTCATGTACTTACGGCAAAAGTGTATGCCGTACTAGTACGGCAAAAGTGTATGCCGTACTAGTGTATTACGATAAATAATAATGGTGATAATACAATCCCAGAGCGCGTGTTATGCAATAAATTAATTTAACGGACATCATTAAAAGAGAAAACTTAATACACTTTATTATGGAAGTTGCGTTGGAATAAAATGACATAAACATGTGCTGTGCTTACGTTTCACCTCAACGTGATTATACTGTTTTATGTCATCATGTGCCTATATATCTATACTGCATTACATGCAGAAGGGAATGGAACTTCATTATATGCTTATAGCGCATTACATGCAGAATTGATAACACTTTTTGTGGTAAAAAAATAATATTGTGGTGCCCGTCGGCTGTTTAATAATATCACACAATACTATATTCCTTTTTTCATCAAGACACTACACATGTATTACTAATAACATTGGCATAAATTAGTTAAAATTTGCCAAATACCAGATTGCATTTGCAAAATATCGGCTTGCATAATATTGACACAATAATATTGATCATCTCTGGACTGCTCTAGATGTTAAATCTGTAAACAAGTTTCATAATTATATGCATGTAGCACCTTTTCGCTTTCAACCATACAATTTATGAATGAAAGCAACAAAACATGTACCGGTATTGCATGATTGTGGTTGGTTTTGACAATATAGTGTGAAGTACAGAAGTAAACATAGTAGAGGCATGATTTTGCAACAACAGGTTTTAATGAAATATTGAATAAAATATTGAATATAAATTTGTCAGATATGTGTTTCATTTATAATGTTGTTCTGGTAAAAGGTTCTATATTCACATAGCCCCTTTTCCCTTTCCAACTTTTATATATAGTATGATGAGTAAAAGGTGATATCAGGAGATAGCCCCTTTTACCAGGCAAAACTATCAGAATGACAAGGAGCTGTGTTACAAAAACAACTTTTATGATCAAGTAGCGACCAAAATACACTCAACTGTTGTTTAAGTATATGCACCAATACTTTTTCCAAGTATATATTACAAAATACTACTGATATAGGCAACACTGATTTTTATATTCTCAAATTAACTTCGGCTTCAAATATCTCAAAGCAACAAAACATGTACCGGTATTGCATGATTGTGGTTGGTTTTGACAATATAGTGTGAAGTACAGAAGTAAACGTAGTAGAGGCATGATTTTGCAACAACAGATTTTAATGAAATATTGAATAAAATATTGAATATAAATTTGTCAGATATGTGTTTCATTTATAATGTTGTTCTGGTAAAAGGCTCTATATTCACATAGCCCCTTTTCCCTTTCCAACTTTTATATATAGTATGATGAGTAAAAGGTGATATCAGCAGATAGCACCTTTTACCAGGCAAAACTATCAGAATGAAAAGGATCTGTATTACAAAAACAACTTTTATGATCAAGTAGCGACCAAAATACACTCAACTGTTGTTTAAGTATATGCACCAATACTTTTTCCAAGTATATAT
>JBEVXV010000716.1:0-4108 GCA_040505915.1 Sedimenticola sp.
ATAAAACACGGAACACATTGGAATCTACCCCTGAGCAGCAGTCTGTAAGTATGCACAAACACAGGACTTATGTCACTAACTGTAAGCAGACACTGAAAGACAATGGTCATGGTGTAGACAAACATTCCATAAAACTTACGAGCATGCCCACAGAGATGTCTCCAGAAACTCGTGATAATAATCATATATCGCAGTTTCCGAAAATTAATAACATCCAATCTCCATTATTAAAGAACTATATCCAAATGAAATTACATACAATGAAAGCACATGCTATGGTAGATAGTGGGTCAGACATATCTGTGGCGCATCCTCGTGTTCTGTCAAAATTTCATTTAAACAAACTATGTACTGTGGGATCGTCAGACAAACGATATATTGTTACAGCAAATAATGAAATGTCAGAAATAGATGGTGTAGTTAGAGTACCTGTAGAAATTGGTAAAGTACAAATGCATGTCAAATTTTATCTTGTACCAGAATTGCATACTGATTTTATATTAGGGTTAGATTTTCTGAATTCAAATAATGCTACGCTCGATTTTGCAAAAGGTACACTGTCGCTTGACCCCCGTAGAAATATTGTGGCCTCAGAATCATTCACTATACCCCCAAATAGCGAGCAAGTTATTGTGGCTCGTATCAAAGGCATGTCTCTCCCCTCAGGTATCGTAGGAATAACACAGGCTTCCCCAAATATTCACAGTCAAGGCTTATTAGCAGCCAAAGTTCTAGCGAAAACTGATGAAAACAATGTTTATCAGAGACTTTGCAATCTGTCAGACCAGCCTGTGTTTGTTAAGAAAGGCACCCCAGTTGGAAAATTTGTTTGTGTGTCTGCTGAAGATACCTTTTCACCCCTTCCTGATAATGATAATGTTGATTTGAAGTCTCCCAAACAGTCCCCGTGCCAAACAACTCCCGCAAAATTCATACCTTTTGACCACTTAGATTTTTCTGGCACTGATTTGACAACAAAACAGCGTAATGACATACAATCTGTTGTTAATTCGTATAGCGACATTTTTGTATCGCATGATAACAAGCTCGGCAAATGTGAGATAATTAAGCATGAAATCAAAGTTGACCCTTATCAGCAGCCAATTCGGCAGAGAGCATACAGGGTAGGTCCTAAACAAAGGGAGGCTATGGATTCTATACTTGATGATTTAATTGACCAGCAAATAATTGAGGAATCGATTAGTCCATGGGGAGCCCCGTGCCTATTAGTTCAAAAGAAAAACAATGCTGGTTTCAGAATGGTAGTAGACTATAGGAAATTAAATAAATGCTTGAGTCTGGATGCTCATCCACTGCCAACCCCTGCAGAGTCCCTGGACAGTATAGGCGCTAATAGTCCCGGCTACTTCACAGCTCTTGACCTAGCTAGTGGGTTCAATCAAATTGTCATTGATGAAAGGTCAAGGCCATATACTGCATTTCGAACGCATAGAGGGTTGTTTCAATATACTAGATTGCCGCAGGGACTACGTAATAGCCCTGCCACCTTTCAAAGGGTTATGGAAGCATGTTTACGTGGTCTAAATTACAAAATGTGTCTTATTTACATGGATGATGTAATCATATTCTCCCGTACATTTGATGAGCATTTGAAACACATACAACAGGTATTTGACTGTCTGAGACGTGCAAATTTAAAATTGAAGCCAAACAAATGTTTCTTTGCAAGAAGGAAAATTCACTATCTTGGTCACATTGTTAGCCAACATGGTATCGAGCCTGATCCAGATAAGGTATCTGCGGTCAAAGATTATCCCACCCCTAGAAACGTTAAAGATTTGAGAAGTTTTCTGGGATTGAGCGGGTATTACCGCAAATTTATCAAAGGGTATTCAGGAATAGCGGCACCATTGTATGCGCTAACGAAAAAGGATGTTAAGTTTAATTGGTCACCAGACTGTCAGCAGGCTTTTGACAGACTGAAAGAGGTTCTATCTTCGCACACTGTGTTGGCTTACCCTGATTTTGATAAACCATTCCGTTTATATACAGATGCATCAGGGTATTCCATAAGTGCGATACTGTGTCAAATACAGCACGGTGTTGAACGAGTTATCGCATATGCAGGGCGGTCGCTTTCCAAGGCTGAGAGAAATTATGGCATAACAGACGCAGAAGCGCTAGCTTTGGTATTTGGCATTAAACACTTTGATTGTTACCTGAGGTCAAATACATTCACTGCAATTGTGGATCACGCGGCTCTGAAATATTTATTAACATTGAAAGAGCCAAGTGGACGATTAGCGCGATGGGTAAGCCTTCTGCAGTCTTATCACTTTGCCATAGAGCACAGAAGTGGGCGCACTCACACAAATGCTGACGCATTAAGTAGACGTGAGTATAGCTCACACAATGATGATGAAAATGATGATATCTGTAAAATATTACCGATTCATGCGGTAACTGACCCAGATATCACCAATACCCCTGCACCTACCCACAACCAAAATGGTAGGTCCCTACCTTCTGCAGACATGCAGAACACAGCCCAGTCGTTAAATACTGAATATGAATCACAGTTCAGTATGGACGAACTGAACAGGTTACAAAACCTAGATCAATTTTACAAGAGTATTATTCTGTATATAGAAAATGGAGTTTTGCCCACTGATCGTCAGGAAAAACAACGTGTTTTGGCCTGTCATCAGGATTATTTTCTGTATCAGAATACACTCTACCATGTTCGCTTTCACCAAGGCAAGGGCCATAAGCGTGACCGATGCACGGTGCAGATAGCGATCCCCAGAGAATTGATATCTCGCGTTTTATCTGAAACGCATGACTCGCCCCTTAGCGGCGGCCATTTTGGCATTGCCAGAACTATTGAGAAGACACGGGAACGGTTCTTCTGGCCCCACATGTATTCTGACATAGTCAATTACACAAATACGTGTGATGTATGTTCACGGAAGAAACGACCCCATGTCCCCATTAGAGCCCAGCTTCAACCCATGCCCACATCTGAACCATTTCAGAGAATAAGTACTGACATACTTGGACCGTTACCTCAGTGTAAAGACTCAGGTGCAAAGTATGTAATCGTTTTTGTCGATTATCTGACAAAATATGTAGAACTGGTTCCGGCAGTTGACGTGAAAGCTCCAATGGTGGCAAAGGCATTTCTTGAACGAATTGTATGCCGCCACGGTGCTCCAGAATATTTACATTCTGATAGAGGGACAAATTATTTGTCTCAGATTGTCAAAGAGACATGCAAGTTACTAGATGTGAAGAAAACTCAGACCACATCCTATCATCCATGCTGTAATGGACAGAGTGAACGGTTTATGTCATATATAAGCCAATCCCTGTCTAAGTATGTGAATGACACACAGGATAACTGGGACACTTTTCTCCCATTCATACAATTTGCATACAATACCAGTCCATGCCTGGATAGCACAGAGTATAGCCCCTATTTTCTGGTTCACGGGCGACAACCCAGGATGCCCGTAGATAGTCAGTTGAAAATGCCGACAGGTAAAATTACCAAATCGGCACGGGAATTCATTTCCACAATGCTTGAACAATTAGAATTGTCCAGACGTCTTGCAAAGCAGAACTTGGAAGACAGAAAAGCAGTCATGCGGGAAAAATCTGCCCAGTTGGCGAATGAGCCAAATTTCATGGTCGGAGATACAGTATTTCTCTATTCCCCTGTCGTAACCCCGGGTTTGACTTCTAAGCTCAAACTCCAGTGGGTTGGACCATACTATGTGGTTGAGAAAATATCTGATATTCATGTCCGACTACGAAAGAAATGTGACAATGTTCTAGTGAAGAATAGAGTTCACATAAATAGATTAAAGCGAGCTATTTTACGCTCGGATGAACCCGATGATATATCTCCACCCGAAAATATTGATGCAACTGAACCCGCCATATTGGCCGAAAATGAAGTACCGGATGTACACTGTGGTAGTGAATGTCCAGAAACAGTACTTCAGACTCAGAGTCAAGGCGATGGTCAAAGCTGCAACACAGATAATCAATATTTTCAGATAGAGAAGGTTCTCAGGAAGAAATATACCAATGGTGTTTGGTATTACAGGGTTAAATGGTACAGTTTTGATAACTCGTACAATTC
>JBEVXV010000717.1:0-13074 GCA_040505915.1 Sedimenticola sp.
GGCAAGAGACCGCTACATCGATAGATCTTAAATTCATAATCACGCCTCCTGAATAATCAAACAACACCTTTTGAACTACCATCTTATTAGGAAGCTCTGGTAAAAGTCACACCGATAGAATGGAAAAGTTCAACAAAGAGAGAAGGCATAGTACACAAGGTCAGCGTCATACTCAGGAGTATGAGTCTCGTGGCCAAAGCCCTTGGCGATGAGATGAATCACTCTGTCAATGTAAATCGAACTCCAGCTGGCTGAGCTGTAGTCGATTTAAAATCCTGCTTGGTATATGTCATTATCGTATTGCGCATAATACATATTATGTTAAATGATATCTACAATTAGATGTGTAGCTATAAGGGCTCTCGACCTGTTGGGACTTATACCCTACTGTGCCGACATAATCTGGCTGATCGACAACGTTCGCTAACACCGTGGTAAAATGCCTATTATATTCAAGATGTTAGATCATGTTTATACAGTAGATTATTATACTATTCTCTGGCAAGGTCTCCTAGCTCCTCAGCTCAGTGGTGAGTTCAGAGACTCTTGAGGAAGAGATCGAATGGTTCGAATGCACCGGTACAGCGAGAGAAGATTTTCTTTTTAATAATTCAGCTACAAAGTATGGGGAAGTTTTGATTATTAGCTCTGATTCTACGCAAAAACTCTTATTTGGCAGGTACTTTGCCTTCCGCACTTTTTCTCTAAAGAAAGGTGAGGCTCTGTTTCGGCAGGGAGAGATAGTGACTCGACTTCATGTTATAGATGAAGGGCGAATTCAACTTAACCGCAATTCGGTAGACGGGAGTCCCACCGTACTGCAGGTAGCACTGGCTGGAGAGATGGTTGCTGAACCCTCTCTATTTTCCAATGCATATCACTGCACAGCTATTGCCGATCGTTCTAGCAGCGGTTTTTCGGTCAGAAAACAAGATTTGATTGAGTACCTCACCTCCTCACCTCAAGCCTCTATGCAGGTGATGGAAATTCTGGCACAACAAATCCGTGATCTGCGCACGCTACACGAGATTCGTAATATCCGTTCAGCCAAGGAGCGGGCTTTCAGCTATCTCCGTCTAATGAGTGATGAACAGGATCAGGTCCAATTGCATATGAGCCTGAAGGATGTTGCCTATCGTTTAGGGCTTTCTCATGAGGCGTTCTATCGGGCTTTAAAGCAGTTAGAGGATGATAATTTGATTCAAAGAGAGCTTCAGCTAATAAAAATAATATGATTTGAATCATATGCGCTTATTGTGTTCGTTATTATCTTATGCATCACATATCTAATTTTGAAGCATAGAGTGATTATGAATAAATTAATGCAATATCTTATCTCGGCTGCCGTTCTGGTTATGGCTACATCTGCACAGGGTGAACCTGATCTGCGAGTACTGCTCAACCTTCCTGCCCAGATGCAGGTACATATGCTTGGTAACATGCGCCAGCACTTGGTTGTTATAGACCAACTTCTAGGTATGCTGGCGCGTGAAGAGTTCGACAAGGCGGCTGATCTAGCCGAAGCAGAGCTAGGCATGAGTTCACTGGATAAGCATGGTGCCAGTCACATCACCAGCTACTACCCCAAGCAGTCACGGCAATTTGGTAGCAATATGCACATGGCAGCGAGCCGTTTTTCTCGAATAGCCAGTGAGGGGGATGCTCTTGCCGCTTACAAAGCTTTGGGTGGAATCACTCAGAACTGCGTTGGCTGTCATGCTACAGCTAAAGTTCGATAACCCAATGGCGGTAAGTGCTATCCATATCCATTGGGGGTGACTCCAATACGGCTACCGGTCTGGCATCATGTTCGTATGATTTTCAGGTGGAGTCATACCATCAACTTTTTGCTGACGGGTGCGCAAAAACAGCAACTATCAGCGGCTGGCATAGACCTTCGTTTTTCCATCCGCATCAAATGAAATAACGTTATAGGCATCTTTATGCGGGCCTTCCATCCCAGGTGATCCCATCGGCATTCCTGGAACAGCCAATCCTTTGATCTGGGGTTTTTCCCTCTGCAGTTTTGCGATAAGGTCAGCTGGAACATGGCCTTCAACAACGTATCCATCTACCTTGGCGGTATGACAGGATTGAAGATTCGATGGTACTCCCAACTCTTTTTTGATTGTGCTGACATCGTTCCTGTTTTTCACCTCTACTGTATAGTCGTTTTCTTGCAAGTGTTTTATCCACGCGTTGCAGCAGCCACAGCTTGGGTTTTTATAAACGACAATGTCAGCGGCATTGGAGTTCTGTTGTGTTGCCAATAGGCCACCCACTGTAAAAAGGGTGACTGCAACAACGCCTACTGCCCATTTAAGGTTGCCATTGAGGCCTGTTTTCTCTGTTGGTGTTGGTGATCTCTTTTTCACGGTAATTGCTCTCATGTGATTATTTTCGGCCTCTATTGAGACCCTTGGGATCGCCGCAACAGGGGGCTGGCGGCGTTTTGGCATTGGTTCTGGCATTAATATCCAGGTATTGAAACCAAGCTGCCTTTTTTCGTGACCACCAGTCGTCCGAGGAAGGAAAGCCAATCTCCTCAAGTTTTTCCTGGATCTGATCGAAGTCGGTATGCGTCTGGTCATAGGCGATGTGGATTTGACGGGTACTTACCGAGACAGTTACTTTTTTCACACCCGTTAGTGATTTCAGGTGGCGTTCGATCTGCATCCCATCGGCTTCGTGGTTGATGGATGGGATACTGATACGGTGGCTGGTATCCCAGACTCCATGCTTTTGACTTAAATGGTCATGGCTCATGATGCTACTCCCGTAAACAGGGTATCTAATGGATAATGAAGGTCGCCAGGCTACAGACTCTCTCGTTGTGTTTAACCCTCACGTCCCCTACCCCTTTCGGCCTCTTTTTTCCGTCTCACGCTTTGCCCAGGTGCTATAGATATCTTTAGGCCACTTGGATTGAAACCAGGCAATCACTGATAGAATCTCTTCATCACTCAGTTTTCCTTTCCACGCCTGCATATTACCTTGGCCACCGGGGCTGCCATTCTTGATGACATACGCCAACATCTTGAGTGGGTGATGCCACGCATGTCCGCTACCATTGAGAGGTGGTGCCGGGTATTTTCCATCAGCCCCCGCTTGCCGCCAGTTGGCAGCGCCCTCCCCCAGCTCGCCATGGCAAACGACACAGTTTTGCTGATATAACTTTGCACCTTGGCGCACATGCTGAAACTGGTACCAGCGTACAGGCGGTTCTTTTTCAATCGCAACCGCAGAGGATTTCATCTGCGCTGTCGGCTTGGCGCTTGGCATCTCTGATGAACAAGCCGCCAGGATAAAAAGGGGCAACAGCCCAGAAACAGTAAATCGGTATTTCACAACGCTATCTCCAAAAAAAGGCATGGGTGGCCTACACAAACCCTTCACTAAGGTGGTATGGGCGTGAATTGATTCAGGAGATAGTTAAAGGAGGTCGAAGAAAAGAGAAGATGAATGGATCTGGGATCGCTGGTGGGGTATAGGTGGTGAATATGGATGAGGAGGAAAATGTGCAGCGCCATTCACCACGCATGTTCAGTTGAACACCGAATGAGACATCACACTGATCGCTACAGCAGCTGTCATCGTTTGCCGTCGGCCCTGCATGCTCTAAGCTGTCTGCATGCTGGCAGTCCATCATCCCGGCTTGGCCATGCATGGCCATCTCCATATCCGCTTTGGGATGACAGGAGTCACTGTAAACAGAGGTGAACGGCAACACGGCCAGCATTATTGCCAGCAGGTAGTGTATCGTTTTTCTGATGCCGTTAGTCATCTGCGTATGATCAATTGAACCATGGCTGTTTTTGAACTATTGAACAGACTGGGTATTTTCAGTCCATGAGAGTTAGGTTGCATCTTCTTCTAAAAGTTCAAAAGTGATTGTAGCAGATTGTTTATATTCAATTTTAATAGCTATTAATCCATTGCCAACCGGGCATTTAACATTCACTCTCATCAATACGCAGGGATAAGCGGAAAAGAGAAACAGCGACAAGAATACCCCCTACCCATCCCAATTCAATAGATAAAGCGAGTGCCACTTGCCAGGATGAGGTAAACATCAGTATGAGAAACCCTGTTACTAGCCAGGTGGCGACAAAGATATAGAGGCTCCTCTTCATTAGGGCTTTATAGTTCGATTGGTACTCTTTACCACAGCCTGGGCAGATAAATCGGGGGCACCTTACCGCCCACGGCTCTATTTTGTGGTCACATCTTTTGCAGCTAAAATTATCTATATCCAGCATCCTGGAAACCTCTGGGAGCCTGTCCGAGAATAGGACACCTACTGCGGAAAGCCCATTTTGGCCCTTTTTTCCGCTCATTTTCGTTGAATAAGAGTAACTATTCGCCTCAAATGACCGAAAAAAAATGACTCAAAATGGACTTCCCTCGCTACGGTGCCTATTCTCGGACAAGCTCCTAGTCAAATACGGTGAAGAGTGCTCTATTATCTGGTTCCCGGCCAGCGCCGAGATGACGTACTCATATAATGGCAAAACAGAAAACGGCCATTTAAGGCCGTTTTTTTTTGCTTCAGTGATAATTAACTATCACCAGATCAACGATAGCCGGGGGTTACCTGGGGATAGCCATAGTAAGGCATTGATCCATAGCCATAGGGAGCTGCCGGTCCATAAGAGGGATAGGAGGAGCGGCCCTGGTATGCTGGAGCAGGAGGGGTTACCCGCTCAGGCTGTGATGGAAGCGGGTTCCATTTTGGAAGCTGGGTGTACTCTCTGCGTTTGCTCCACTCTCGGCGCTGAGGACGTTGATATCTACTACCCCAGCGTGATCCACTGGAGATTGGGGCAGACGCTGGACCGGTGTTAGCCGGTTGTGACGATGCTGGCACTTGAGCTGAACTGTTCTCGGCAGTGACGGGAGCATAAGCCTCTTTTGCTGCCGCCTCCTCTACTTTGTTGGCCGCTTCGGGGGCATTACCGGTGGCTGCACTCTCATTTTCAACTGCTATAGTAGTAGCCGCCACTTCAGTTGCCGTTACGGCAGCTGTTTCTACGGCTACGGTAGTTGTCTCCTCAGTTGCCGTTACGGCAGCTGTCTCTACTGCTGCGGTAGCTGTCACTTCAGTTGCCGTTACGGCAGCTGTCTCTACTGCTGCGGTAGTTGTCTCTTCAGCGGCAGTTACGGTGGCTGTTTCCACTGCTGCGGTAATGGTCTCTTCAGTTGCAGTTACGGAGGCTGTTTCTACTGCTGCGGCAGTTGTCTCTTCAGTTGCAGTTACGGAGGCAGTTTCTACTGCTACGGCAGTTGTCTCTTCAGTTGCAGTTACGGAGGCAGTTTCTACTGCTACGGCGGATGCCTCTTCAACTATGGTTGTAACAACTGCGGCTTCTACCACGCTTTGTCCGGCATCTGATGAGGTGTCGGCAACAGCTACAGGCTCAGCTTCGATATTGCTCTCCACTTCTGCTGTTGCTGTTTCATGAGTTGCTGGCTCGGCAGCTTGCTCACGGTTGGCTTGAGTCATATCAACTTCAGTTGCAGGGGCATCACTTGTATCTGTTTCACCGTCAGCAGCTACCATCTCGGTGCTACTTGTGGTCTCTTCAGCAGAGACTGCATCGGGCATTGTGGTTGCTTCTTCAGCAATGGCTTCGGCCAGATTAGTGGTGCCCTCTTCAGTAGCAGGCATCTGCTCACTGGATGTATCAGTTGAAGTTGTGATTTGATCGGTGCCTATAGGCCCGTTGACTGCAAGAGAGCGAATATACATAAATCCAGCCACCACAATGACAAGAGCAAGGATCACTTTAGGCCAGAAACTGTGTGAAGCTCTGCCACTATTGAGCGTTTGCTTTTGATTCTGTGTTGATTCCGTTGGTATGGTTTTTATTACCTCTAAACGCCTCTTAACTTCTGTACTTTCAGCGGGCTCCAGGGAGGTACTCGGTACCGGTTGCTTACTCGCCTGTTCCGGTATAGCTTCCGCTACTGATGGCGTGCTGCTTGTTTCTGGGGTCTGTTTTTCAGCGGTTACGGCGGGTTCTTTAGGCTGAGTATCAGCCTCATCAGCAACGGGGGTCTCTACCGTAGTTTCAACCGGAGAAGCGGGGGCTGCCTTTTTCACAACGCGCTTTTTGGTCACCGCTTTTTTCTTAACCACCACCTTTTTCTTGGTGACGCTCTTTTTAGCCACTCTTTTCTTTGCGGCGGCCTTTTTCTTTATAGCCGCTCTCTTTGTGGTGGTTTTCACCCCTTCTGGAGTCGCTTGCTTAGAATTGTTGTTATCTTCTTCGGTCATCACCACAACTCCAGGTTAATCCGGTGAGAATATCAGTTCACAGGGGTGGGAAATAAGTTTACAAGAGTACCCTTATCCTCGAAGGGAGAATTTGAGCTTAATCAATCATGAGGTCAAGGATAATATATCCTGTTGCACTATCAGTGTGCTTCAGTGAAAGACTATTCCGGCACCACTATAAAGGAGAGAATTTGCCTCACTTTATCCATACCATGTTTCAGGTGGGCATGGATCTCATCCATTGTGATTGGCCCCTCCCCTTTTCCCGCCCCCCAGTTGGCAACCACTGCACAGCAGGCGTAACTGATATCCAGCTCTCTGGCCAGGGCCGACTCAGGCATACCTGTCATTCCCACCAAGTCACAGCCATCCTGCTCCATTCTGCGAATCTCCATGGCACTCTCCAATCTGGGACCCTGTGTTGCACCATAGGTGCCCTGGGGCACAACATCCACCCCACTCTGCTGTGCCGCTGCAATCAAGCTTTGGCGTAACTCGCTACCATAAGGTTCGGTAAAATCGATATGGGTTACCTGACTCAGCTCCTCTTCAAAGAAGGTGTGAGCACGGCTGTAGGTATAGTCAATAATCTGATCAGGTATGGCCACTACCTGAGGTCCCATTCGTGAGGTGATGCCACCTACAGCGGCTACCCCAATCACTTGTTCAATACCAAGCTGTTTCAGCGCCCAGATATTGGCTCGATAATTGACCTTATGTGGAGGGATAGTGTGTGGGTCACCGTGGCGTGGAATGAAGATAATCTCCCTACCATTGAGTGTGCCATGAACCAGTGCAGAAGAGGGACTGCCAAAGGGGGTCTCTACTACTTCACTCCGATCAATGTGGAGTTCATCAAGTTGAGCCAGACCGGAACCACCTATTATTGCCAGCTTTGCCATTTCGTACCCTCTGATTTTCAATGGCGCTATATTACACCATCCATCCCAGCTCACGATGATACTTGCGGCCGACAATAAAAAAGCCGGTTACGCAGAACGTAACCGGCTTTTTTATCACTGTAGCTAGGCTTAGAGCTGTTCAGCGTTCTCAGCAAGATAGGTAGCCACACCATCTGGGGAGGCATTCATACCCTTGTCACCATCCTTCCAGCCAGCGGGGCAGACTTCGCCATGCTCTTCAGTAAACTGAAGTGCATCGATCATACGCAACATCTCGTCGACGTTACGCCCCAGAGGCAGATCGTTCACCACCTGGTGGCGAACATTTCCTTCAGTATCTATAAGGAATGAGCCTCGGAAAGCAACGGCACCATTAGGAGTTTCTACATCGTAATCCTTGCAGATTGAGTGGGTCAAGTCTGCTACCAGTGTGTAGCCAACCTGGCCAATACCGCCTTCGTTAATCGGGGTGTTACGCCATGCATTATGAGTAAAATGGGAGTCGATAGAGACACCAATCAGTTCCACATTACGCTTCTTGAACTCCTCCAGGCGGTGATCGAAGGCGATCAGCTCTGAAGGGCAGACAAATGTAAAGTCAAGGGGATAAAAAAAGATGACTGCGTATTTACCGTTAGTCGCCTCTTTGAAGTTAAAGGTATCGACAATTTCGCCACTGCCCAGCACGGCAGGAGCGGTAAAATCTGGTGCTTCACGTCCAACAAGTACACCCACTTTGAGTACCTCCTATTCAGGTCGTTAAGTGATTAGAATGAGTCTTAATTAGAGATCGGGATCCTACCTATATATTTCACAGCAATCAACTACGGATTTTACATTCATAGAAAATCAATGATTCTTGCTACAGGCTCCTAAGAGATTAGCACAGAATATTGAGCTTGTAGGGTATTGTATGGAGAGTAACTATTCAGTGATCCCTGTTACGAGGCTATTCTTACCAGGGATTGGGCATACTTTATGCCACACTTCCCTGTAGGAGCGCTTTCTCGAAGCGCGATGGATAGTTGCACCATGGTCGTTGTTTCATCGCGGCCCGAGAGACCACTCCAATAAGATCGGAGCCCGGTACTGAATAGTTACTATGGCGATTAGTTATTGGTGATCGACAACGCCCCCCTTCCATGAAGGAGGGCGTTGTGGGAAGAGCGGTTTATGAATAGTTACAAGTTAAAGCGAGCTGGTAGATTCAGGCACCCGCCATCGCGAACAGACCACTCTCCTCTAACTTGGGTATAAGAATTGACTGTTCTCTCTCAATACGCGCTTCTATCGCAGAGAATACTTCCATTGTTTCATCAAGGAACTCTTGCGTGAATTTAAAATCACAATTCTTCAACCAGCGCCGATGGTAGCTTTCAAACTGATTGCGCAGAGGTTTCTGGCCACTGATAAAGCCCCATGCCAAAGATTTCATCTTCGGATCTTCATGGGTAAGAAGAGGGGGATAGAGGCCTTTGTCCTCGGCAATAAGGTGGGCTTTCAGCTGCTGGCCTAGTGAGCAGAGCAAATTATGTGCTGTTTTTACATTAGGCCCAATGGTGAGTAGTTCAGGCTTGAGCATCGATTTTAGATCACTGATCATGCTGACAAGCTCAGTCTGTCGTTCCCTGAAGTCATTAAGTGTACTCATTAGATTACATCCTCCAATTTCACTACTGACCGCTTATTTGCTGCTTCCGCAGTGTAAACGCGGCCAAAGAAAACAAAATAATCGAACCATCGCTGGGCAAAAACAGCCCTATTTGAAAGTTATATTACCCCTTACACCTTTATAAGTTATTGGTAATATATTGTATTTATTAGGTTTTTTTAATTAGCGTAGTTTGTTTTCGCATAAATATTCTTTTCATGCAAGCTTTAATTTTAAGATAATTGTCAGACGTTATTGGGGTAACCATCGGTAAGGCGCGGAGGGGGTGAATTAAATCAATGGGTTAAGCATTGAGCCCTCTTCCGACAGAGGGCGTCATAAAAGTCAATGTGTAGTGGGGTTGGTGTACGTAATCCAGCAGGATGAATAGGTTGTCGGGTTACGCCGCGCTAATCCGACCTACTAAAGAGTCCGTTTTCAATACGCCTTAATGAGTACCGAGACTTCAGTTATAAATCGAGTTCCATTGCAGAACTCTCCTCAAACTTGGCTAGCGCTTCTATCGCTGATTTCCATCTTGGGTCCATGTGGACCTCTTCTCTGCTGAGTCCTTTTCTTCCATGCATTCGAATCAACCTCATCTGTGCCGCAGGGTTGCTGTAATCTTCCAGTGACTCCAGCACTTCGCTTGCGCCCGTCGGGTTGTTGCATACCAGCACCATGTCACAGCCTGCATCGAGTGCAGCACTAGCCCGTTCTGGGTAACCGCCCGCCTCCCCGGCTGCTGCCATTGTCAAGTCATCACTAAAGATGACACCCTGAAATCTGAGCTTTTTGCGCAACATATCCTGAAGCCAGAACCGGGAGAAACCGGCGAGTTCATTTGAGGCCCTTTCATAGATGACATGAGCGGGCATAATCGCCTCCAGCCCGGCATCAATCATCTGCTCAAACGGCAGCAGATCCTCAACCATGATGTCCTGTGGATTGCGCCTGTCCACCGGTAGCGCCTCGTGGGAGTCTTCTGTTACACCACCATGGCCGGGGAAATGTTTTCCCACTGCGGCCATGCCTGCCTCATGGACGCCACTCATCCAGGCCAGTGCCAGTTCGGCAACAATAGCCGGTGAGGCACTAAATGCACGATCACCTATTACCTGGCTAATCCCACGACCGAGATCTAGTACCGGAGCAAAGCTGAAATCCACTCCCACCGAACGCAACTCAGCCGCCATCAGCCAACCTATACTTCGGGTGATCTCTTTAGATTGTTTGCTATTTTTTTTATGTTGATGGCCAAACCAGGCCGCTGGTGGCAATAGGGTAAATCCCTCTTTGAAGCGCTGTACCCGCCCCCCTTCCTGATCAACAGCTATCAGCAGGGATGGATGCCTCAGCGCTTTGATCTGGCAAATCAGTTCTGACACCTGCTCAGGTGATTGAAAGTTTCTCGAAAAGAGGATGAGTCCGCCAGCAGCAGGATGCAGCAGCATCTCCCGCTCTTCTGCCGTCAGGGAAGTACCTGAAAGATCGAGCATAACTGGGCCGTGGCTCATAATTATCTATTCCCTGAAAGAGTAACGCTGTTATTTCTACTCACGACTGTTTTGACCCACCTGTAGACTTCAATATGTAACTTCAAAATACTTTCCTTAAGAAAAGATGCTCTGTTACCGATATAATAGTCATAAGCACTTTAAATCTGTAATGGAGAGAACGATGCGTTTAACATCCCTAGTCATCATGCTGTCACTAATACTTTTTTCGTCTCAAATACTCGCCGAAGAGGAAGAGGCCGCACCATTAAAGGCAGCCTACCACTCCCTCTCCCCATCGCTCTTGGTCAACCTAAGTTCGGGAGCCCGGTATATGCGATGCGATGTGCAGTTACTGCTCAAGGATGATACAAATTTAGCTGATATACAACTTCACTCCCCTGCCCTGCGTCATGAGTTACTTCTGCTGTTTGGTGACCAAAAGGGATCCGAGCTGAAAACACCGGAGGGAAAAGAGACACTGCGGAAAGCGGCGCTTGAAGCAGTTGTTGGCGTAATGCAGACACTATCGGGTAAGAAAAAGGTGGTTAAGGATCTGTTCTTTACCAGTTTCTTTGTCCAATAGTATTGACTGTAGGAGCCTGTCCTAGGTATAAAGTTGTTACTCTGGGTAGAGTCTAGAAGGTAAAAGAGTCCCGTATATCTACAGGGGTACCAACTTCTACTTGGTTAAAAAGCGCCAGAAGATCGTGATTGTGCATGCGGATACAACCATGGGATTTTGCCACACCCATGGGTTCACTCTCTGGTGTGCCGTGAATATATATAAAACGGCGTAGCGTATCCCTCTCCCCCCCTCGGTTGACACCCGATTCCCGACCGCTAAGCCAGAGAATGCGGGTTAATATCCAGTCCCGATCAGGATTTTTTGATGCCAGCTCAGGGGTGTAAATTTCACCACTGGGTCGGCGACCGATAAAAACCGTATTCAGAGGTTTTCCCTCCCCCAGCTTTAACCGTATTGCATGATAACCCCTGGGTGTACAGCCACTGCCTGACTTCTCGCCGGGGCCGTTGAGCGCGGTAGATACCGGGTAACTGGCAATGAACTGATCACCCTCCAGCAGTGTGAGGCGCTGTAGCGTTAAATCGATCTGTATATGGTGAGCCGGCACGATTGATGACTACCAGTTGCTATACGGGTGTTGTACTAGGTTGACGTTGTAGTAGCGAATCTCACCCGACACCTCATCCCCCGCCCATGACGGTAGTTCAAACGTCTCATCTTCACTATTGAGCTCCACCTCAGCTACTATCAGACCGCTGTTCGCTCCCTCAAAGACATCGAGATCCCATATGTGCTCTCCACATTTGACCTTATAGCGCGTCTTATCGATAAACGGCTGCTCTGCCACCTGTGCCAACATATCCTCCGCATCATCAAGGGGGATCTCATACTCAAACTCGGCACGTTTTATCCCGATAGTGACACTTTTTATATTGAGATATGCCTTACCATTACCGGTGCGCACACGTACCGAGGCATTAGGTTGGTTGGCCAGATACCCCTGTTTGAGTACCGACTCAGATACAACCGATGCTTTCCAATCATCACTTTTTACTAAAAACTTACGTTCAATCTCTATGGCCATTACTCATCTCATTTTTTCTCAAACAGGGCTATCGACTCGACATGTGCGGTATGGGGGAACATATCCATTACACCGGCAGAGACCAGTCGATAACCATACTGGTTTACCAACTCACCGGCATCACGCGCCAAGGTTCCGGGGTAGCAGGAGACATAGACAATCCGCTCAATCCCGAGCTTGGGAAGGTGCTCCAGTACCTCTAAGGCACCGGATCTTGGTGGATCAAGTAGTGCTTTATTAAACGACTCCAGTAGCCAGGGCTCCCTCTCCAGGGAGTCATACAGGTTGGCAGTAAAATAGCGGCTGTTGGTGATGCCGTTGCGTTCGGCATTTTCCCGCGCCCTGGCCACCAGACCGGCATCACCCTCAACCCCCACCACTTTACCCGCTTTGCGCGCGATGGGGAGTGTGAAGTTGCCTAGACCACAAAACAGATCGAGAACACGATCTTCTCTATTCAGATCAAGCATTCCAAGTGCACGATCAAGCATCAAGCGGTTGAGTTCACTGTTTACCTGGGTGAAATCATTAGGCAGAAAGTGAAGCGTCGTATCATAGGCAGGCAAGCTGTAGCTCAGCTCAGCTTTTTCACCGGTAATGGGGCGTATGGTCTCTTCTCCACCCTCCTGAAGATAGACATTCAGCTCATGATCACGGCCAAAGGCCAGCAGTGTATCCAGATCACTTTGGGCCGGAGACTCCAGTACCCGGAATATCAATACACAGCAGTCATCACCCTGTGCCACCTCGATCTGTGGTACCTTCTCTTTTATCGTGAGCGAGGCGATGAGATCCGCCAAAGGCGTAATCAGCTCGCCCACCTTGGGGTGCAGTACGTAGCACTTTTTCATATCGGCGACTAAGCCTGATCCGCGCTCGCGGAAACCGACCAGCATCCGATCTTTTTTTATAACAAACTTGGCCCCAATACGCGCTTTTCTGCGGTAGCCCCAGGGGCTCTCGGCCACCAATGGCGGCAGTAAGCGCTCCGGTTCTACTTTACCGATCCGCTGGAAGGCGTCTGTCAGCGTAATCTGCTTCATCCTTATCTGAGCATCGGGTGCCATATGCTGCAGGCTGCATCCACCGCAAATACCAAAGTACTCGCAGCGCGGCTCAACCCGATCGTCAGAGG
>JBEVXV010000718.1:0-5719 GCA_040505915.1 Sedimenticola sp.
CCCCTTTTGTAAAATGTAACGCCCCCGGGGGCGTTAATACGAGGATATACGGTATAGGGTAAAGTGTCGAAACTAAATTTATATATATATTGATGGATCGTAGCTGCTGCCACGTGTTGTGCAGACGCATTTTTCGCGCTCTCGCAAATTTTGGAGTTTTAAATATCAACAAGTGGATTTACTTAATTCAAATTACATGAAAATGTGCATTATGTTACCAGGAATGTGATTGTTAATGTAAATTTGAAGAAAAAAGTGTAAAAAGTGTCTTAAATCGACGAAATCATTTCACAAAAATACCACGTGGTGTGCTGAATCTGCTATAGTACCGTATTTAACCTTGAAATTACAAAATGGAGGAGAGTTATGTAGCGGAGACGCCGGATAATACTACATTCGGGGATTCATCGAGTAATGCCAGCACTATACTGATGCGAGATGAAAGTTCGTCAGAGGTACCGATAGACCAATTTGAAAATGTGTTCTACAAAACGGCAGAGGCTGAGAACAAGACTCGACTATCATTTGTGTCAAATGTATTTTTCCAAAACTTTCTTGCCAAAATGAAAGCTGACTTTTCGAGCGGTATTACAGAAGCTGACTTATCGAGCGGTATTACAGACCGTGAATGTACGACTGGTGTCACAAAGTGCGTCACACATGTGAATGGACTGCGATGTGAGATCGTAATGAACAGTCACGACAAAAGTGTAACTCTCACAGGTGAAGGTCACAAAGTTTGGAGGCAATGGAAGTTCTCCAAAATTGCTTACTCGTTATTCGCGAAGTTTGTTGAAAGTGCTGACGGTCACGTCGACAACGCTGATAGCCAGATTGACACGGCTGACGGTCAAGCTGACCCATTTGGCGACAGTGAACAGATACCATTACAGATACCCTTCACGTACGACAGTGCCACCATTGGAGTAAATATGTCACCAATTGTAGCACAAATCACCACCAGCACACCGTTTCCTGTTCGGCAGAATATCGCGCAGAACGATACCATTGTTTCTACGCTGTTGAACAAAATCGACAACATGGACAAACAAATTACTGCTCTACGGTTGTCATTGAACAAATTTATGGACACATTCACACATAGTGGGACGAATGCCAACACTGGTCCGTCAAAGCCATCTAAAGAAAAGCATTCACGGAAAAATCACATCTCACAGGAAGCAATAAATATATCTGACACTGTAGAGGCTGGAGTGGCCAGCGGAACAAATCAGCGAATGCCGGAGCCCCAGAATCAGAGAGCGTGCCAGCTGGGTATGAATCAACCTGCACAGGAGGAAGCCATACCTGTGGTGATACGTAATCGACCGAATCGACCGAATGATGAAGAATCTCTCTCTTCACTGGATTTAACGCTGGACAGCCAGCACGACAGTAATCAAAGTCCCCAGAACAACAAAACCCCACTTCCTAAGGCGACCCATGTTGAGAAGAAAACACTGTTAATTGGTGACTCTATATTACATGGAGTAAACGAAAACGGGTTGAAAAGGGGAATACACAAACGGTCCATTGGAGGTGCAACAATACATACTATTGTGAATGAACTGTCAATGTACGACATGAAACAATTCAGCACCGTCATTATACATTGCGGAGGGAACGATGCGTCGAATGGGACCGATCTGGAATTATTCGAAGAAAGATACGACCAGCTGATGAGCGTGGTCAAATGTGGAAATCCGGAAAACAAAGTGTTTCTATGCAAGGTAGCTCCGCGAGGTGATATTGATGTCAGTCGCGTGAATGAAAGCATCGTCACGTTGGCGAATCATTGGAAAAGCCAGGATGTACAGTATATATCCGACACGCACGAATTGTTCTACGGCAGAGACGGTGTGCCACAAGCTAGATTTTACAATCATGACAGTATCCACCTGTCTCGATCTGGCATAAAACGGTTGCTAGATTCAATTAATCGACATGTGGCAGTTGTACAAGACTATGACCAATGTGTCTTCCAACCGAACCGACGTAGCGATCGAGACAGGGCGCCCGGTGCAAACCGATATGGTATGTTTCCCCAGGACAGAAGGTATGCTTCCCCAGGACACAATGGGCAGTATTCGCACAATTCACATGTACATACTAATGGTCCCAGCGACAATGCACCATGGAGTATTTATCACCATAATAGATCGATAAACAGTAGTAACCAAGGACGGTCAGGAATTAGGTGTTTCTATTGTGGGATGGCTGGGCACAAGATTGCCGATTGTTTTAATAAATAGGGGTTGGGCACTACTGCCAATACAAGTGAGTGTAATGTACATGTTGGAAACACATTTGATATTTTAACTAGTGTATGTGAAATATGTGATGATTTTGTTTGTACATGTAGTTATCCTGATGCTATATTAGGGCCTCAAAAAGAAATAAATGATATATGCAGTGAGCGTAAAAACCATAATGCACCCTTCAGACAATTATTTGGCAATACACAAACAACGAAACCCATACATGCCAGTACTAAACCGATAATCGTACGTGTAAAAACTAACAGTCAAAATCAGTCAAATAGTACTGTTTTGTCTAGCGATTTCACTGCCCCACCAAATGGCAATACGCCCCAAAACCAGTCAGATAGACATACTAGGGCGAAAAATTCTGCTGACACACCAAATGGATATATATCCCAAAATCAGTCCAATAGAGATGTTAGGTCTGTCAATTCCGCTGACCCACCAAATAGAAATATCCCCGATAATACAAATGGTATAAGTTTAAACTTAAATAATAAAGGTCTAAATATCGGTTATTTAAACATCCAGGGAATCAGTTCTCACAATCTCAGCAAATTTGAAGAGTTAAAATTAATGCTCACATCTCCGGAAAATAAGGACTTACATGTTTTTGGGTTAAGTGAAACGAAATTAAATAATCATAAAAATACAAGCATTTTCAAGATAAATGGATTTCAAACACCGTTCCGAAAAGATAATACGACAAATGCCGGTGGCGGGTTAATGATATATGTGCGAAATGGAATCAATGCAAAACGAAGATTAGACTTGGAGGTATTTGAAATAGCATGCATTTGGATAGAAATAACACCAACGAAAGGTAAATCATTTTTAGTAGGATGTATGTATAGACCGCCCAATTCAAAAATAGAATGGATGGACAGGTTCGAAGACTTCATTGATCACGTACTGAAAGGAGGTAAAGAAGTCATTATTTTAGGCGATGTAAATAAAAATCTGTTGTGCGAACAAATCAGTGGAGAATGGTTAAACTTTGTTCACTCGTTAGGCCTTAGTCAATTGATAGCTGAACCCACTCGTGTTACCAACAATACAAGTACACTGATAGATCATATATACACCAACTATGAAGAACATATTTCGCAGGTCCATGTAAACAAGCTGTGCATTAGTGACCACTTTGCAATATTTTGCAATCGTAAAATAAACTATTGTGCCAATAAAACTTCGCATCAATCAATTACATACAGATCCTTCAAACATTTCGACGCCGTAGCATTCTTACGTGATTTAAATGACGTCCCATGGGAAATTCTACACAGTATGGAGACAATTGATGACACTTTATGTACATGGATGAATTTGTTTTTGGAAATTGTAAATAAACATGCCCCACTTAGGGAACACAGAATTAAGAACAAAATTCAGCCGGATTGGATATCTTCGGAAATTTTGGATTGTATAAAAGAGAGAAATAAGTGTAAATTAAATGGTCAAAACGAACAATACATTTTTCTAAGAAATAAAGTCTCCACCATGATACAGAACTCGAAAATAAATTCATATAAAACAAAAATAGAAGATGGTAAGGATGATCCTCGCTCAATATGGAAGATATTTAAAGAATTCGGTGCTTCTAAAAATGATGGTAGTTCTGAAAGTATTCTAGGCATTAAAAATGAACATAATACACTCTGTACTGAACAAGTTGATGTTGCAAATATATTCAATAACTATTTCGTAAATATCGCATCCAAACTTAAAGGTCCTATATCTTATTCTAATTCAGAAGAAATAAAAACGTTTATTAACTCCAAAGTTCCAATTGATGTAAACTTTAATATACCGGAAATAAATGAAGCATTTGTTTTTAAATTCTTGTCTAACTTGGACACATCAAAGGCCACTGGTCTCGACTTTATTGGGCCACGCCTGTTAAAAACCGCATCGGTAGCAATTACAAGCAGTGTAACATATATCACCAATAAAAGTATCACGAGCGGTGCATTTCCTCAACATTGGAAGGAAGCCAAAGTAAACCCTATCTACAAAAGTGGCGCTAAGGACGAAACAAATAATTACCGACCAATATCTATTCTTCCGACACTGTCCAAATTAATTGAAAAGTGGGTGCAAAAACATTTCATGGATTATCTCAATAAGTATTATTTACTGCACCAGACTCAAAGCGGCTTCCGAGCTGGTCATTCAACCGAATCAGCATTAATATTAATGATAGACAAATTCCTACAGGCCATAAATCAAGGTAAACTAGTTGGATGCATATTAGTCGACTTTCGGAAAGCTTTTGACCTTGTCGACCATTCGATTCTCTTACAAAAACTAAGGGCATACAAATGTAACGAACAAACCGTGAAATGGTTCCAGTCGTATTTAGAACAAAGAAACCAGATTGTCTCAATTAATGGAACGAAGTCCGAATCAATGTCTATTCAATGCGGAGTACCCCAGGGGTCAATCCTCGGTCCAGTACTTTTTCTACTATTCATTAACGACTTGCCACTGTCTTTGGCGGGGAATGTCACAGGCACTGATTTATATGCCGATGACACATCAATTTATGACATTCGGTCAAATAAAGCTGATCTGCAAAATAACCTACAAATATCACTTAATAAATTAGGAATCTGGTGTAAAAATAATGGTATGCTTCTGAACACTGACAAAACAAAAGTTATGTTAGTAACTAGTAGACAGAAACGGGCAAGTATGCCCGATAGAGCATTGCGATTAAAATATGACAATATTGATTTACACATGATAAGCGGTGACAAAATTCTTGGAATACATGTTGATGAAAATTTGCAATGGAATACTCATTTTAAAAATATTTGTAAAAAGGTTTCTTCGTATCTTTGGCTCTTATCAAAAATAAGGCAATTTTTATCTGTCCAACATAGGACACTATTCTATAAAGCATACATCCAGCCTCATTTCGGATATTGTAATGTGATATGGGGAAAGTCGTCAAATTTAAACATCTCGAAAGTAGCAAAACTTCAAAGAAGAGCCTGTAAACTGATTTTGGCAGAACAATATATCGACCTTAATACGTCAATGCAGATTCTGAACATATTAAATTTTGACGAAAGTGTATTTTTACAAAAAGCTAAAACAATGTATAAGATAAATAACAATTTGGCTCCGCAGTACTTGTGTGATCTATTTGAAATGTGTTCTGATGATGTAGACGAAACAAGTATGGTCCTGCGGTCTAGAACAAACATGAATTGCGCGGTCCCCAAACCCAGAAATAACTTGTTTAAGACCAGCTTATCATATTCGGGTGCACTCATTTGGAACAGTATACCGGTGGAAATTAGAAATGCAGGCTCACTAAACATATTTTCAAATAATTGTCAGAAGTGGATGCATTATAATAATTAATTACATTAAACATATCACATTTACGTGTCAAAGAGGCATGCATGCTTGTATCATATGACATGTTTTGGAGAGTTTAATATACGTGT
>JBEVXV010000719.1:0-343 GCA_040505915.1 Sedimenticola sp.
ATAATATAATCAGTGGCATTCATAATAGTATTTCCCTAAACAAATGCCTCATTTAGCTCCACTTATCAAAGCAGGCTATGGGTTTACAGTTACTGAAATTAGCGAGTTTGTGTCGAGTTTAGCAGAGAATGGTGATGTTGAGATTTATAATAGAGATGTTAAACAGTTTTTGTTGGCCCACTATGGTGATAAGATACAGTTCTGTCCTAGTCATCGTGCCAATGAGCCTGAAATGTGCTTTTCATCAGAAATAAGCGTAGAAGATGTTGCTGCAAAGATGAGAGATATGAATGTTGTTAAGTCTTGTGGAGAGATTCTCAGAGAGGCTTTGAGAAAAGTAGAT
>JBEVXV010000719.1:353-2788 GCA_040505915.1 Sedimenticola sp.
GCCATGAGTTGAAAGAATCAAGGCAGACAACTCACATGCCAGATCAGTTGCTGACTTTTTTTGCCTCACTCTTTGGCATTAAGCGATCCCGCATGTTGAAGATCGAAATGATTGATATGATGTGTGATGAGGACGATGATGTGGCAAATGGCGATAATGCTAGTCCTGATGATAGTAGTCATGACATCCAGTGGGCCGTCTCTAATCAGCAAAATCAACTTAACTGCTTGTTCCAGATAATGTATTACCAAATGTTCAATGGAGCTAGAAAGACGCCTCTTCATGCCTCCTTCGGTCAATATCAGTATGGTAAGGGTCGCAGCCGCGAGATGCTTACAGTCGCGAATCGTATCGGTGTATCAACTAGCTATAATGATGTTAGGCGTTCTAGACGCCTTCTAGCTGCATATGCTGTTGAAAAGTCAGCTGATCAGGAAATACCAATTCCCAGTACCTTTACTCGAGATTCATTCACTATTGGTGCGATGGACAATGCCGATTTCAGCGACAAATCATCTCTCTCAGGGAAAGAGTCTGACCATATCACAATGCAAGTGTTGTACCAGGAGATAATTTCACCCCCTAGTTCAAAACCCTGCGTATCTGAAATGAACTTGGAGAAAAGTAAAGTGTGCCTTCCAGACAAACTCCCATGTCAAGAAGTTCCGCATCACCCCAAACCAACAATAAGACCCGTTCTGGCACCGAACTTCAAAGTTGTAGAAGAACATAATATCCTTGACATTGTTGACCCTGTTTCAGCTCTGACAGCAGCTAGCAACCGTGAGTTTCTCATCTCTTTTATCAGGTGTGGACTACCCAAAGGTGAAAATGAGACTGGTACACTACCCACATGGAGCGGCTCTCATGCTCTGGTCTCTTCTGCTACTGTGCCCTTGATGCGTGTCGGGTTTCTCCCTATGATCCCATCCCCTGTAACAGACTATGCGACAGTC
Source organism: Sedimenticola sp. (assembly GCA_040505915.1). Taxonomy (GTDB): domain Bacteria; phylum Pseudomonadota; class Gammaproteobacteria; order Chromatiales; family Chromatiaceae; genus Vondammii. The sequence continues at coordinate 1,310 of JBEVXV010000719.1, forward strand.
CGCAAGGCCCTTCAAAATTTCCAAAGTGTTCGGCGTCAATTGAACCCATCCCAGTCTGTCATTCCAGTTTTCTGTGATGAAGGTGTCTTCCATACTGTCGCTGATATCTTGATGGCTGAGCCAGTTACATTTGCTGATGTTCATGGAATGATGGGCATGTTTCATTGGGCGAAGGTGTTACTTAAGTGTGCTGGGAGATACCTGCGGGGATCCGGGATGGAAGATGGTCTCATTGAAACAGAGGTGTTCGGAAAGCTGACCCTGAATGCTGTATTAGAAGGTACACACTATGTAAGATCGTTTCAGGGAATTTCCATTGTCTCGGATGTCATAAGTTCCATGATGTGGGAGGGGTTCTGTGTGTGGCTGACACAGCATGGTCGAGAGGTTGACAACGATGTGATGGTGTGTGCCAATGAACTCAGGGCGGCCATGTGCGAGAAAAACAGGGTCCTATCAACAGCAAAGTTTACCAATCTGCTTACACTGTCTGGTCCTTTACAGGAGATGTTTCAGTCCTTTCTGAAGGAGTGCGAGTCGAAGTCCGAGTTATGCCAGTATTGGGGAGTGTTCCAGCAGATGGCCCTCAATATCAAGCATATCATCTCTTCTGACCGTGAAGGCAACTTCCCACTGCATGTTGCATCTGTAGAGACATCCCTTCCCATCTTCAGAGAGAGCGACTCCCTGAACTACCTACGATATGGTTCTTTCTATCTTGAAACTACTAAGCTCATGCAATGTGCTCACCCAGAGGTATTTCATCGATTTATGGGTGGCCAGTTCGTGGTGAAGGACCATGCTGGGTGTTTCAATGCTGTCGCGCCTGACATGAAGCTTGAACAGTCTATACAAAGAGCTTCTAAGAGCAAGGGTGGACTCGTTGGTCAGACAAAAAATCTAGCAGTTGTTGTTGAATGGCAGCTCATATTTCATGAGGTTCTTCTCATTTCAAACAACTTGAGGGAGATGGTGAACGACAGGTCAATGGACCACAGTGAATCCGCAAAGGTGCATCATGATCTGATAGGTCAAAATGCAGAGAATCTGAACAAAAATGTGACCCAGCTTCTAGACTTCGTGTGCGGCAGAGGCAATCCCTTCATCGTCCAAGCGCCAGGGATCAAGCTGCATAACTTCGTCACGAAACAGCTAGCAGATGATGCCGTAGCTATACGTCTACTTCATGCTCTTGAGAATGGTGACCGCTGCTACAAGGAGTTTCGCAAGGAGCGATTTCTGGAGAAGAACACCAAACTCTCCGCTACAATTTCAAAGCGGAACCTGCCCCGACTCGACTACAAATCCTCCGCTGAGACTCCGGTAACCACTGCTGTTGTTTCCCAGAAGACACTAGCTGCTGCGCAACGTGACATTGATATAGTGAAAGAGCGGGGAATGTCGCTTGAATCCATCTACTCTCATGATATCCTGCCAACATCAATCATCTTTGAAGGCGATCTAGCATCAAAACCAGAG
>JBEVXV010000720.1:0-4731 GCA_040505915.1 Sedimenticola sp.
CAGCGGACATCTGAAGACGACCGCCCAGTGCAGCAGCTGCCATACATCCCAAAGTAGCTGGAAGTCGATCCGCTTCGATCACAGCAGTGTCGGCGATAACTGCTTAAGCTGCCACAACCGTTCTATTGCAACTGGGAAATCCAGTGGGCATCTGACGACAACCGCCCAGTGCAGCAGCTGCCACACCTCTCAGAGTAGCTGGAAGTCGATGCGCTTTGATCACGGGAGTGTCAATGGTACCTGCTCAAGCTGCCATGATGGCTATACCGCCACAGGTAAGAACAGTCAACATGTCAAAACATCAGCTCAGTGCAGCAGTTGCCACACGTCACAGAGCAACTGGAAACCGATGCGTTTTGATCATGGTAGCGTCAGTGGTAGTTGCGTCAGTTGCCATAACGGTTCCATGGCGACTGGAAAGCACGGCAAACATGTCAGTACATCAGCTCAATGTGAAAATTGCCACACTTCTCAGAGCAGTTGGAGTTCAATTCGTTTTGATCACAACAGTATCAGTGGCAGTGGTATCTGTTCTAATTGCCATAATGGCTCCACTGCAACTGGAAAGCATGCCAAACATGTAAATACCTCAGCACAGTGTGAAAGTTGCCATACCTCGATGAGCAACTGGAAGGCGGTACGTTTTGATCATGGTAGCGTCAGTGGTAGTTGTGCCAGTTGCCATAACGGATCCACAGCTACTGGAAAGCACAGCAAGCATGTCAGTACATCAGCTCAATGTGATAGTTGTCACACTTCTAAGAGCAGTTGGAAATCAGTACGCTTTGATCACGGCAGTATCAGTGGCAGTGGCATCTGTTCTAATTGCCATAACGGCTCCACCGCAACCGGAAAGCATGCCAAGCATGTAAATACCTCAGCACAGTGTGAAAGCTGCCATATCTCGATGACCAGCTGGAAGCCGGTACGTTTTGATCATGGTAGCGTCAGTGGTAGTTGTGCCAGTTGCCATAACGGCTCCACGGCTACTGGAAAGCACAGTAAGCATGTCGGTACATCAGCTCAATGTGACAGCTGCCACACCTCTCAGAACAGTTGGAAATCAATACGCTTTGATCACGGCAGTATCAGTGGCAGTGGTATCTGTTCTAATTGCCACAACGGCTCCACCGCAACCGGAAAGCATGCCAAGCATGTAAATACCTCAGCACACTGTGAAAGCTGCCATATCTCGATGAGCAGCTGGAAGCCGGTTCGTTTTGATCATGGTAGCGTCAGTGGTAGTTGTGCCAGTTGCCATAACGGTTCCACGGCTACTGGAAAGCACAGCAAGCATGTCAATACATCAGCTCAATGTGACAGTTGCCACACTTCTCAGAACAGTTGGAGTTCTATACGCTTTGATCACGGCAGTATCAGTGGCAGTGGTATCTGTTCTAATTGCCACAACGGCTCCACCGCAAGCGGAAAACATGCCAAGCATGTAAATACCTCGGCACAGTGTGAAAGCTGTCATACCTCAATGAGCAGCTGGAAGTCAGTACGTTTTGATCATGGTAGCGTCAGTGGCAGCTGCTCTAATTGCCACAATGGTGGCAGTGCCGAAGGAAAACCAAGCGGTCATTTTGTAACTAACATGCAGTGTGATGGCTGCCATAGGACATCAGCATGGAAGCCATTGAGTGCATACCAGCATCTATCTGGCAGTTATCCTGGAAAACACAGTAAAACACTCTCCTGCTCCTCTTGCCACGCCAGTAACAGCCAGTCTATAAACTGGCGTTACTCTGCATACAAGTTTGATTGTGCCGGCTGTCACGCTAACGATTATGAGCAGGATGAACACCGCAAAACTGATAGCCCAAGAACCTACTACACAGTAAATGAATTGCGTGACTGCACCGGAGCCTGTCATCGTTATAAGGATAGCTCTTTGAGTACAAGAACAAAAACGAGAAATAGAGAACATAGCGTCTCAAAGAGTAAATGGTAGACACCAAACTCAAACCTATATCAGCACTAAAATGTGGATACATCATATGCGAAATAAAACTCTTCCCACACTATTAAAGCTCCTGCAGGTACTCATACTGTTGAGCTTTACACAGCACAGCGTTGCTGCTGCATCAAAAGTGATGGAGCGTATTGAAGCAAAAGTGGGAGATAATCAGAACAGAATCACTATCCACTTCAATGTGCCTGTGCGATTTTCCTCACAGGTGGTAAATAAATCTGCCAATGAGATCACCATCCAACTTCAACCGAGGGTAATACCTGGATTTGATCAGAACATTATCAATCAGAAAGAGACGCTTAGTTGGCGCCCTTCTGCTGAGATACCACTCAATAGAGTGGTGTTCAGAGGAGAAGCTATAGGCCTTTCATCTCTCTCTTACTCTTTTTCAACATCGGTTAGTGGCTATGAAATAGAAGAGAGCAGAGATTTCTTCAGCATATCTCTGCTTTTGAAGAAGAGTACACGGGTAAAAAAGATAAAGCTGAACGAAGCATCACTATTGATACCTCCTCCTGCAACTGAAAAGAGTAAGCCAGGTAAAATACCTGCACCTAAGATGACTCTGAATACAGGTGGATACGTAATAAACCTAGCCTCTCGTAGAGTGCCTATCGATTTCAACAAAATACCACCGATTCCTGTTATCGATGGAAAACATATCTATACCACGCAGGCGACCGTCGAGGGTCAACGGTGGTACCGGCTTAGATTGGGCTTCTATGAGACATCTGCTGAAGTAAAGAATGCTCTTAAAGAGATCCGCCACTACTATCCAAAAGCGTGGGTTGATCGTGTAAAAGCAGGTGAGCAACAACAGCTACTTCCGTTAAGGGAATCACCTGATGAAGCAACACCCTCTGCCACAGGTGAAAGCAAAGATATACTTCTACCAAGTCAGCAACTCAAACCCTCAGAGCCATCTGACAGATCAAGCAGAATGTTGAGCAAGGCACATGAGGTGATGACCGCAGGTGACTACCCTATGGCGATCAGACTACTGAATGCCGTATTAGAAGATGACAACAGAGATAACCATCAACAGGCGCTTGAGATTCTAGGACTGGCAAGAGAGCACAACAGACAACTGGCACATGCAGGTAAAGTTTATAACCGATACCTCACCCTCTACCCTGAAGGTGAAGCCTCTGAGCGCGTTCACCAGCGGCTTGCAGGTGTGGAGCTAGCCGATGCTAAACCCAAGGAGAAACTACGTGAGTTAAAGAGTGATGATGGCGCGTCTTGGGAGACATACGGCTCACTATCACAAAACTACCGACTGAGTGGTATTGAGAGTAATTTCTCAGATGGTGAAAGCGAAGAGATAATATCTCAATCAGCACTAACAACAAGCTTTAATATCTCGACGCGACATGAGGGGGATAACTATGAGTTTAATGGTGAGATATCGGCTGATAATACCAAGGATTTCATCGACTCAGAAGGAGGTGATACATCTCTTTCAGATGCTTACATTGAAGTAATTTCCATGGAGGATAATTGGGATGGAAAGTTGGGTCGCCAACGGCTGCACTCTAGTGGAATTCTCAACCGTTTTGATGGTGCGGTGCTAGGTTATGGGTTAAATGAAAATATCAAAGTTGGCCTATTTGCAGGCATCCCTGTAGAGAGCTCCAGTGATATCTTCATCCGTAGCGATAAACACTTCTATGGTGCATCTGCAGCCTTTGAAGAACTAATAGAAAATTGGGATTTTAGTACTTTTTTAATTGACCAACGGATTGATGGCTTAGTTGACAGGCGCGCTATTGGTGGTGAGGCCCGCTATTTTGATCCGACTAAATCATTCTTTACTCTGGTCGACTACGATATTCACTACAATGTATTGACCACAACGATGCTCCAAGGAAACTGGACTTTTGAAGATGAAATAAGGGTATACGCTACTATTGACTACCGTACCTCGCCATTTACCACCACCTCCAACGCACTCATAGGACAAACCGTCACCTCAATTAGTGAACTTAAGAAGACACTAAGTCGTAGTGAGATATATCAATTGGCGCTGGATCGTAGTGCACACAGTCGCACCCTCTCCATCGGCGGCTCTAAACCCATCGTAGATCGCCTGCACGTCAGTGCAGACCTGACAGTAAGTAATACCTCAGGCACTCCCAGTTCGGGTGGTGTTGATGCGACAGAGGCGACAGGTACAGAGTATTATTTTACCCTACAGGCAGTGACTAATGATATTTTGAAACAGGGTGACGTAGGTATATTGAGCCTCCGCCTTTCAGAAGCATCCACAACCCAGTCAATCGCCTTGAGTGCAAACAGTCGTTATCCAATCTCGTCTATCTGGAGAGTAAACCCACGGCTCAATTTCTCGTACCGTAAGAATAAAAATGATAATGGTAATCGAGTGGGTGCCGGTGCATTCATTCACTCGGAGTACAGAATTCGTAACAACCTGAGTTTCGAAATAGAAGTTGATGGAAGTTGGTATAAAGATACAACAACCACCAGTGAAAATAAGTTTTTCGATTACCAGATTATGGTGGGCTATCGTTGGGAGTTTGGGCAGTAAAATGGGGACTATCCGGGTTTCCACAGGATATTTTTGGTCAGCGTACACTGCTGTCCCGTTAACTTTGTAGTATGTTGCAGTAACTCCTTGTGTGGAGGTGTTTTTTAGGGCGCATATACTACCGCGTCAAACAACGGTTGGATCCCCCGCCATCTGTCTATAAATCAGTCTTTTTCTCATCCTTGAGCAATGCACGGATGCGATGCAG
>JBEVXV010000721.1:0-4295 GCA_040505915.1 Sedimenticola sp.
TAAAATACATTAAAAAAATAGAAAAAAATGACCCTGGTGAGGTTCGAACCCACGGCCCTAAGGCGGACATAATTTTTGCAAGCCTGATCCGTTGTTGCGCATGCGTAATTGTATTTGCATAATTTCACATAGCTACGTTCACATTAGGGCCGTGGGTCCTAACCCCACCAGGGCCACATTTTTTTATATTTTTAACGTATTTTCTAGCAGTAAATCATGGCGCAATGTATATAAAATGCAAATATTTATTGAGAACTACAATAAAAATATTTTACGTAAAATCGTTGGTATATATCCCTTTACTACTCTTCTTCATTTTCACTACCAGTTCATGAAACGGAGTCAGTAGCAATGGGACTGACAGGTGGAGAGCGTGCTGCACTTTGGCGAAAGAGGCAGAGGGAGGACCCCGAAAAACACCGGACGTACAAGGAGAAGGAAAGATGCAGGAACAAGAAAAGAAAAGAAGATGGCGAATTTAAGAGTGTAAAGGAGATGAGTGACAGAGAACAGAGGAAAACACGGAGAAATTGGAAAAACAGCCAACGAAAAAAACGAGCCAGCGACAACATGATTAAAAAACATATTGAGCAAACATTAAGCCCACCAACAAGCCCCAGCGAAGAAATAGGATATAATATGCCGAATCAGCAATCCAACAAAAAAGCAATGGGCAGAAAACGTGTGAAGAAAGACCGGGCTAAGGCATATCGTGAATTATTTGCCCTCCGAGTAAAACTAACAAAACAACGACGACTATCGGAGAAATTTCGGAAGCGAGCATATCGATTAGAGAAGGATAAACTTGCTATTACCAAAGAAGTCCGAAATAAGCTACACTCAACTGAACTTAGAAAGGCCCTGACACTCCATGTCATAATGACACGAAATATCAAAAGTCAGTACAATGCTTGTAAGACATTCAAAGACAAGAAACTGCTGAGAACTACCATATGGAAGAATACACTACTAAAGAAGTACAGATTGGGTAAATATGCAACCCAGGTTCTTGGTGTAAACAGGCCAAAATGCAATGCGTATCAGAAAAGCAAGCCATCATTTTTGAAACTTATGGTTCACGATTACTTTGAAAGGGACGATAATTCCAGAGTTAAAGCTGGCAAGAAGTCAACAATAACTAGACAAGGTGAAAAGCGACAAATACGGCTTTTAAATGACTCAGTTAAGAACATACATTGTAAGTTTTTATCTGAAATCCGAAGCAAGATATCGTACAGCCTGTTTTGTAAATTGAAACCGTTCTGGGTGATAAAGCCCATTGAAAAAGATCGCGAAACGTGCCTGTGTAAAATCCACGAAAATCTCCAGTACAAAGTAAATAGATTACACCATGAGAAGGTTATAAACTCTAAAGACATTGACACACTTATCAAAGAAATGACATGTGACGTGAAATCCAAAGTATGTATGTACAGAGAATGTGACAGGTGCCGCGGTAGAAACATTCAATTCAAATATTCAGATGGTCGGCAAGTTTTCTGGAATGTATGGAGAAATACTAAGATAGATAAAGTAAAAAAGAATGGCAAAGGTGAATGCGACATTAAAAAGGTGTCTGTAACTATGAGGGAGAAAGAATATGGGACTATAGAAACACTGACAGTTGAAGTCATGAAAGATTTAGAGAGAGCTTGTAGACATATATACAACATACGTCATCAGTATAGTGTTCTAAAATCGCTAAGAGAAAATCTGAACGACAACAGCGCCATAATACATATGGACTTTTCTGAAAACTATAATTGTAAGTATGAAAAGGAAATACAGAGTATGCATTTCGGTGCCTCTCAACGACAAATATCTATCCATACAGGAGTTGTATATCTAAAGGAGAAGAAAGTATCATTTAGTACCTTTTCAGATTGTCTCCAGCACAATCCACCAGCGATTTGGGCACATTTAAAACCGGTGCTTAGACACATTCAGTCCATATCCAAAGTTGATACAATACATTTCATTAGTGATGGGCCGACGACGCAATACCGGTCAAAAACAAATTTTTATATGCTTTCAACGAAAATATTTGACTTCGGTTTTTCAAAAGCCACGTGGAATTTCCTGGAAGCCAGCCATGGAAAAGGGGCGCCAGATGGCATTGGCGCTGTGGTAAAGCGTCAGGCTGACAATCTAGTAAACGTGTCCCAAAAAGACATAATGAAGTCATCAGACTTGATTCATGGATTGACCATGCTGGGAACTAGCATACAATTATTTGAAATTCAACCAGAAGAAGTATCACAAATAGAAAGGACCCTCAAAAATGACGTGAAGGCGGTTCCACAAACGATGAAAATTCACCAGGTGAGTGACAAAACCGGGCTTATTACCTCATGCCAACGTTCATACCTATGATAGTGTACTATATACATGTCCCTAACTGTATTAAGCAAGAAAAATGTAACACATTACTCCGAAAACAAATGTTCCGACATTAATGACCGCAATGATTGTGAACATTAATGAGGACTTTTGTATTTAGAGTTAATTTATTGAAGAAAAAAAATGGTATGTAGTCTCTTAAGCATACTTGAGGTTTCTGACAAACAGTTTGTATTAGCTTAATATGTAATTTTCCATTTTACACCATCGGTCAGTTTCTTCCATTGACTCAAAGGCGTTTGCAAATACGTAGCCTACCCTCGTTATAGACACAAAGCAAATGGAACGGGACTGTGTACAGTATTTCATTTAGCGTTTTATCACATAACTCCTGCATTGAGATCAACTGGGTTACCGGGTACCATTGTCAAACATGTCGCCATTTACCTCTCACTACTGACTAGTAGATCTACACGGGTGATAATCGATCAACATCATCACCGGCATGTTTCGTCAATTATTTTATTCCACATGCATGCTATCTCAAATATCAAAATTCTATCCGACGTAAATATGATTGTACATGAACAACATCCAGAAGAAACAAATATTACAATCCGACCATAATTAGTGAAGATATGCCAAATATTCAAAAACATGACTTTGGCAAAGCCATATTTTAAAATATTTGCCATAGCTTCACTAATTATGGTCGAAGTGTAACACATTTTACTTCTGGATGCTGTACATGTACAATCAAGTATACGTCGAATAGCATTTCGATTTGTTTGATAACATGCATTTGATGTAAAATAATTGCAGAAAACTGCCGGTGATGATGTTGATCGATTATCACCCGTTATCTAGTCCGTAATGCTGTGATCGCTGATATTTGCAGGTTGTTGTGCAGAAACAATCCCAAATTCTACCACGAGTGCTGAGTTGCTTCTGTAGCGAGGAGACGTTCACTTGCGAATGTTATTCACCTGTTTCAACAAGCTTCGACGACGGACGGGTAAGCATAATTTATTGAACCAACCATTCTAATACATGTCCCATGTAACTATTATAGGCCTACTATGAATACGTACACAAAGTCGTGGTGATTAGACGATGACGTAATCGAGGCTGTGGCTGGTTGTAAAACACAATTTTTTCAAATTTCAAAGGCCAAAATGTCGTTCCAATGGTCTAATGAAAACCTTATATGTGATTGTTATTACCCGAGTTTCCACGAAGTGGAATCGAATGTAATAACTCCCTTGTTGTTGCCAAAAGTATACACAATGTTTATCATAAAGGGTTCTCCAACATCCACTGTTTAAATAATTTAATATAACTGCTGGTAGGTTCTCGTTAGCTAGGTAACAACATTTAACATTGTTTTGCGATATATTGTATTCTGGCAGGATGTGAACACCCCAACCACCACTCACAGCGAGGATGGACTGGTACCCGTGACCACACCAACCCCGGCCCGCAGTGAGAGCGGACTTATTCCCGCCAACGCCCCATCCACAGGCCCCAGTGATGATGGACACACACCCATGCACCATGGAAATATTGTCCCCGTAAGTAAAAGTATACGTATGCAAATGAGCTGTATATTATACACTAATATAAACCAAAACAACTATTCTGTCCGTTCCAAAACAAACGTAATTAAGCTGCGTAGACATGTGTTTGTGGGTGCCGGGGGCGGGGGTGGGGGCGCTGGGACTTTATATAGTATTGTATCATGGCTACAATACCCTCACCGTTATAGACGCACTGCTATATCTTCTCAAAACCTGCCATGCTCCGTGTATCTAAAGTGGCGGAGCTTACTATCCATGAGTTTCCGTGCAATAAGTAGCGTGCGGTGTAACTAAAACGTATGGGAACTTATACGCACGTTACTTATTGCACGGCAGGTTATGACCTTTAAGGCTATGTCACGTGAGCTGTCCCTGAAT
>JBEVXV010000722.1:0-4531 GCA_040505915.1 Sedimenticola sp.
TATTTATTTTAAATAATAAAAAAAATATGCTCAATTGTGACCATGTAGGTTTAAGAACTGTATTAACTAGATTTGTCAGTTGTAGTAGAGGAGCTATGCAGTTTGAGTGTGCACTTTTTCATACAAGCATGACATTTTGCACAAATATTCTAAAAAATATTCTTTATTTTTAAAACCCGGAACACCACCCAGATCTTGGCCCAAATTCAAGATGGCCGCCAAAATTCAAAATGGCCGCCATAAATATTAATATGTATATATATATTCTTCTTGGTGACACATGAAGGCAAACTAAGTGTCTACAATCATGTTTTTATGGTCAAGGAAGCTGAATATATATACTAGAATGTTGGCTGAAATCCAAGATGGCCGCCAAAATTCAAAATGGCCGCCAAATAATTTAATATTAATATATTTCTTCTTGTAGATGTCTCCTAAATGCAAACTTAGTGGCCATTTTTTTTTAAACTAGGTTGCTGTGGTTAAGGAAGCTGAATATCAACACTAGACTGTTGTATCAAACTCAAGATGGCCGCCAAAATTCAAAATGGCCGCCAAAAATATTAAACATATATATATGTATTCTTGTAGATGCCACATAAAGGCAAAATTAGTGTATACAATCATGTTTTTAGGGTCAATGAAGCTGAATATATATACTAGAATGTTGGCTGAAATCCAAGATGGCCGCCAAAATTCAAAATGGCCGCCAAATATAATAATATTTATATATGTCATCTTAGAAACGACTCCTAAATGCAAACTTAGAGTCCATTTTGTTTAATACATTGTGTTAAGTCTTTAAGTTTGGTTCTCGAGGTTCATGTCTCATTAATATACAAAGTAACAGTGCATTATACTGTTGAGGCTGATCTAAAACACTTATTTATAGCATGTATGCGACACCATCTGGTGTAATGGGGTTACTGTTGATAAGGAATTTGGATACATATTGGTACACTAGATGCATTTGCTAACACTTTAATATACGTTTTTAAACAAAGCACATTTACTAGTTTGTCCGCATTAAACATGTTATATGGTTTTCAATGAACATACAACTATTCAATCTATATGTTGTCTCCATATCCACGGCTGCCCTAGTCAGCAGCAATAAAGATGCAACAAATCTTCGAAAAAGTTGAAAAAGCTAATACATGTACTAACTGAATGTTGCATCAGATCATTTGCGAAATATGCATTTACATGTACACACAATTTTACGTTCAATGCCTGGATATCTTCCAGGGGCCCGTTTCATCATCATATCTAAGCAAGAACTTTGACTTAAGTTGTGACTTATGTCAAGAGTACGTGCTTTAAATGCACGTACTCTTGACTTAAGTCACAACGTATGTCTAAGCTCTTGCTTAGATATGTTAGATGAAATTCCATGTTTACAATATATATGAATGTTGTAATCAGCATGACTAGAAATCATACTATGAATGTCGTTATGCTGCGAATTTTCCTTATGTATGTATCAGTCAATGAGATCCATGCGTCACTTATAGGATACGAGTGGAGGTGGGGGACACACACTGACTAATTCAATAGCTACAATTCCATTTTTCTGGTCTGCTATGCAACATATTACTCATGACATCCACCCTGACAATAACATAGATCGGTACACCTAAGCTCATTCCGCTTGCATTTGCAGAGGCCCCTACATGCCTTTTTGCACCCACACTTGATCAGTTCATGGCACACCTTGGATGCCTGATTAAGAGATGTCCAGAATGGATACCACCTGTCATCATCTATCGTCCATCCCCAATCCGCTGGACTCGGTACGTCAGGATCCAGTACTAGGCTCTGTCCCCAAACACAACCTCCCTGGTATATGGCTCGTTTGCAATGTTCTTGCAGCGCTGCTTCTGTTGGTGGAATATGCTCTATGCTTCTCGAACCTTGTGAGAATAACTGCTTTCTTGCCTCATTAACTTTACCCAGCTCACATGTCCTGCTATATAATAGCACAACAAATCGTTGGATGGTGTTGAATTCGTCTGCTGTCATTTGCTGGGGGTTATTCGCAAGGTTGGTCAACACATCAGTCAGCTGCGGAAATACTTTCCAAATGTCCCAGCAAGACTTCTTCCCATGCCCAGCGAATGAAGAGACCGTATCGCAGCCTGTCAGGCTGTGGAACATTGGCAGTGCCAGTGACTTCTCTGGACCGATGTTTGAGAAAATAGAATGAGTCCCAATGTATCTGTATGATTTTCCTGTGCCAAACGCTATCCATAGCTCATCAAGATCCAGATGACACTGTACTGATACTGCCAACACTACCACGTCTGTATCTGTGGTACGAATGGTGATTTTCTTGTAGCCCTGTTTCACACAGTCCGCAACATGTAGCATCATTCTAGAGTCTGCCTCTTCGTGCGTGCATGGTTGTACTCCAGATGTATCCATTTCAGGATCTGACGTAAGGACGCTGTTGTCAGCCGTCGTCATGAACACCTTCTCATGATGTACCTCTTTGGCCAAATACTCTGCAAGGAACATAAACAGCTCATCTTTGTTACTGTCCACCTGAAGAAAAGATTGCCAGTTTGATGGAAGAGGCGTCGTTGCCAAAACATGCCTGCGCTCACCTGTTCCTCTCTTGTCTCTGGTTGCTTGCTTCAGACTGTTCGGAATGTACCTATCCCAAACTATGTCTAATCTTTGCACATGTTGGATACGTCTGCGTATATATGGGGCGAACACATCTGCAGCATAGTCTTTGAATGTTTTTGGCAAACTGGTGCCTCCTTTCTGTGGTGGCAACATGTGAACTATGGCCGCACCATCATGTATTTCAGCATCTACTAACGGTACATCATCTCGTACAACTGCATCGGGGGTGGTTGCTTGTAGATTGTCCAGCAAATCAGCCTTTGAACCGTGCCGCATTTCTCCCATGTTAGTCAGAGATGGTGGACATGCCTGATTTTCGTACTGAAAGAACTCGTTCAGATTTCCACTGCGTGCTTGACAGGCAATAAACAATCTGCTGAAGAGAGCGGTATTGGCCTTAAGGGACGCTATCTGTTGCTGACCTCGTGTTGGTGCCTTCTTTGGGGGTGTTCGGAACAATGTAAATTTGTTCTTTGGAATGGTGTCGGTCAGAGGCTTTTTGCACTGTACTAGTCGTTCCATGACATAGTCTTCATATTGACTTTTGCCGATGTCCTCGATAGTGTTGACTTGAACACTCACTGAAGAATCCAGTATCGTCTTTGTGTGAAGAGTTAACAAATTTGCGCCTTGTTCGAGGAATGGATTATCCAGGTCCTTCAACACATCCACCATGTCCTTCACATTCCTTTGGAACTCCACCTGGATTGCTTTGGACTGTTCATGATGTTTTATGCCTTCCTTGTGGCGTGTTGCATCAAACTCGTTGATCACTCTTGCAACCTCTGGTCCAGCAACCATCCACCGAAGGAGGGCTGATGGGTTCTCTGTCAATCCAATAGCACCGCCATCTCCCTTTATTAACTGATTTAGCTGCTCATGGTTGTGGTCTAAGGCAATGGATGAGAAGTGATGACCCGTCTTCTGCACAGTGAAATTCCCCAACATGAACTGACTGTGCAATGCTGGATGACTAATTTCAAGCTGAACCATGTCTCTTATGTGCACCGGCAACCATCTGGCGTAGTGGGTGTGGTCCATTGCAAACATCCAGGGAGCCAGTTTGGCCAAGCTCTCCACATACAGGTTGAAGTTTCCTTCCCTAAGAGATTTCACGTACTGCAGGACCAACAGCTCTAGATGTAACGTTGTACTCCAGAACTTGAACTGTGGGTATTTATCTGCCTGTGTCACGCACCACTCATGAAATGCAAGTGACTCATCACTACCGTCGATATCTTTATATATCTGGTATGCTTCTGTCTGAAGAATGAAGAGAGACGCTGCCGTTACTTGGTGAGCCCATCTTGTCCGTGTCAGATGACTACTGTTCAACACTGACTGTGCTCTTCCTGGAGTTGTAACATTTGCTTTGACAAGAACACTCTCCCATCCGCTACCTTCTAGCCAGTCACCTATAACACGCAGAGCAGACATCTCAATGTGTAACCCTCCCATTACAATGACAAATCTGTTTTCTCCATATATGTTGGGCCATCTCCATTGTATCTGTTTTGCAATAGCAAACAGGGGCTGGTCAACAGTGACTACAGGTATCTGGTGTGGATTTACATGATCTACTGCCGCCTTAATCATATCCATAGAGTGGCGAACCATCGATACAGTATGCGCATTTTCATGAAATAAAGGCAATAAGGCACTAATACACTTCGGACGGGTGATCACTTCTGATATGGCTGCGTGGTGAGCTGCCCAAGAAACGTATTCGTCAGGCGTCTCCTGTCCTTGATTTAGTACAGTTAGTACTTTGTTTAGCCATGTCGTTTCGTCATCAATTGATGTTGTCAGTTCTTGTGTATCTGGCGTCATATTTACAACAGCCACAGGCACCAATACATCAGCATCGGTCTTACCAACTGGTGGGACCTCAGTGTAAAAC
>JBEVXV010000723.1:0-5345 GCA_040505915.1 Sedimenticola sp.
AGAACCGTGCACAAACGCCTGTACCTGATACTAGCTCGAGGTTACCCCAACCCCTGGAAACTACTGAAACTACTGAACTTGATGATACACCTTCTGTTAATGTTACACCCAGTACTGCTGACCACGATGAATACATATGCCCTGTGTGCGATTGTGCATCAACCATCGATACCATAGAATGTAGTGAATGTAAGGGCTGGTTTCACTTCACTTGTGCAAAGGTTTCCTCTGAAGCTGTCAAGGACTTAGGCGATGATGATTACATATGCAGGATGTGTAACGAAAACCTACTCTACGTCATAAACAAAGAAACTGATAAAGTGAACTTTAATGAGTCAACACATATGAATAAATCTGAAACATCAGGAATTAACTCGCTTGAACCAAATACATACATGCATGACAGCGTAAAATCTGCCAACTGCTCGTCAGATAACACTTTTGTGAAAATAAGTCATAGCAATAATATATTGCCTACTCCGGGTTCACCTAAGTTAAAAGAAACTGTAGCTACTCCAACATATCGTGAAGCATCAAAGCCAAAGAGTCGCAAAATACAGCCGAAAGTAGAAAATGTTGTTGACAAATCCTACATATTACAATTAGAAAGTGAAAATGCCAGACTGAAATCAACACTCGACTTATCATTGAAGTCAACGAATATACGACATGTCGATAATGACAATAACAATATCTCCAGTAATGAAGGTTCCAATGCCAGCCATACATGTAACCAACATACAAACAATTGCTCTCAATGCTCGATTGTGATGGACCAAAAGCTGAATGAAAATAGATTTCGTGCAATTGAAAACCAGATGCTACAAAACATGTACCTGATGCATTCACAACAAACACAATATGCACTACAGACTCAGGCCATGTATATGCAAACTATGTTACATGCACATATAGCACCATCACATTTAGCTCCAGTCCCAAATGTACACTATGGTCCCCCACCTGTCGGTCGACATCCAATACCTCAATATTACCCACATGTGCCGGTAGCTCCTCATCCATACCATGTCCCTATTGTTCCATTGCGGCACCACATGCCGATGGCTCCTCAGCCTACCATGCCAATGGCCACTCGGCCTCCAATCCCAGTGGTTCCCCCATCATTTATGCCGATGGCCCCACAGCCATCTCATCCGGTCATGTTTCCTCAAAAGCATTACGGAACTGTCATTAGCCCGTCCCACATGCCAGTGCCACAACAGTTGCATATGTATCACTCTGACGTTCGTCATACGTCCCCACAACATGTACAACCCATGCACTATGGTGTTCAGCCTCCTAATGTTCATATTCCCAATGCCAAAGGCATGTACGCCGCGAGGCAATTTACACAACCTACATGTAGGCAAAGCCAACATGGGCAACCAGGCAACAACTATATACAGTCAGCACCACAACAACCAGTAACAACATCAAATAACCAGACACCTGTATCAAACTCCTGTCGTGGCAGTCAGCAGCGTATAGATCCAGAGTGTAACGCCATACCGCCAAAGCATATCGACACAGATGCAGTCCTGCAACCTGATGGTGAACAGGCAGACAATACCTCCATACGAAGCAATCATCTCGTCTCTAGCGAAGATCCGACTATCTCGGTCGCTCCATCTGAACCAACTCGAATATCATCTGCTGAAGTGATATATCTGAGTGACAATGATGACTATGTATCATCTGTAGCTAATGACTCTAAAAACAAACAATGTGCTGACCCTAGTGTACTTACTTCAACAACAAAAACAAACTCTTTTTTATGTATTCCCAGCCTGAACCCCAAACCTCCAGAGACTACGATACTGGAAGAAGAGACAACAATACACCTATAACTATTCTAACATGTAACATTGAGGGAGCTCGGTCGAACAGTCTATATCTACATCAGCTGAGTGAAAAATATGATGTACTATGCATTCAGGAACATTGGCTCTACGAATGTCAGTCTCATGAATTAGACCAGTTTCTTCACAATAAAGATACATTCTCCAGATGCAGTGATACATATGATAATCTGAACGGTGACCGTCTGCCGCGTGGTAAGGCAGGTGTAGCTATGGCCTGGCCTGTGAACTGGTCAAGTAGAGTGAAGCAGCTAGATTGTGGAAACGAAAGGGTGATAGCCATCACACTAGAAGCGGACATTAACATGTGTATCGTGTGCGTTTACTTACCAACAAACTATCAAACTGTAGATTCGTATACTGAATACAGTGAATGTTTAGACATACTCCATGATATTATAGACAAATTTACTTCAACTCATAAACTTATTATTTGTGGGGACTTTAATGGAACTTTACGTGAACCGAGAAAATACAACAAACATGATACTTTACTTCAAAAGTTCGTAGGAGAGCACGCTATGTCTACAAAGACTATGGATGGTTGTACATTTATGCACCATTCAGGAGCATCCTCGTCACAAATAGACTATGTACTTGTTCACGAGAAAGACTTTCACATTATTGAGAAGTGCAATATACTTGAAGCCTGTGATGAGAACTTATCCAGTCACCTTCCGGTCCTGGCAACAATTGGTACACATATAAACATATCGTGCAGGAAGTCAACAAAATCACGCCAAGCTGTTAGAAAGTTCCAATGGGATAAAGCTGACAAAATGAGGTTTGAACAATCATTAGAAAATGGTATAGCGACTGTAGCTGGAAATAATGACACAACCACACATGTCAGGCTCGAACTTATCAGTGAACTTCTGAAGAAAGCTGCAAAAGACAGTGTTCCGACAAAGTTGATCTCACTAAAAGGTCCAAAACGAAAAGCTTCCAAGATTGTAATGTCTCTCTTAGAAACATCAAAACGCCAGTTTCAAATCTGGGTAGAAAATGGCAAACCTGATGGAATGTTAAAGACTAATAAAATCACTGCACAACGAAATGTGAGGAAACAAATGAGGAAAGAATGCTATGTTGATAGGCAAAGTTTCTACGACCAATTAATGGAGGATCCGTCCTCGAAAATGTTCTATCGGCTGATCAACAGAAACAAAACTGCGTCAACAAAATCAACGCCCTGTATCACTATGGATGGCGAAGACTACTTCACGCCAAATGAACAACGACACTGCTTCACAAAATACTTCGAGGACCTTGCTATCCCGAAAGATGATGGCTATGATTCAGCATTCCTTGAAATGTGTAATGTGAGGCATGAACTGATTGAAGATATATGTGATAGTGATTACTCTACTGTTGAAAAGCTGTACGACACGGACATTAAGAAAGCAATTACAAAATTGAACTCTGGTAAAGCCCCAGACGAACTGGGACTGAGTGCCGAGCATGTGAAACTTGGTGAAAATGTTATAGTTCCCATCATAGTTGATATCTTCAACAATATACTCGAAGACAGAACTGTTCCGGAAATATTCAAATATGGTATTCTCACACCAGTCCTAAAGAAAGGCAAGGACTCGGCCATTTTAGACAATTATAGAGGAATAACTGTTACCCCAGTCCTTGGAAAACTGTTCGAATATGCACTACTACCAAAGTTAGAAGAGCGGTTCCTACAAAACTCACTACAGTTCGGATTTACAAAAGGGCTATCTCCAATAATGGCAGCGCTCATTATCTCCGAAGCAAAGGCTGATGTGAAAGCAAACAGTGTAGAGCCACTTTATCTCATAACATTGGACAGTCGTAAAGCATTTGACGTGGTTTGTCACAACATCATGCTAGATAAGTTATTTGAGATTGGTGTTCAGCCGGCATTATGGACTCTAGTGCGTAATATGTACTCCGGGTTACATTCGAAAGTGAAATGGCTAGGTGATATAGACATAAGTTTCCCGATCAAACAAGGTGTTCGACAGGGCGGCATCCTTTCCACCTTCCTCTATAAAGTATATGTCAATAGTATCCTGGCAGAATTGCAGAATAACAGACTAGGACTATGCATTGGGAACATTTATGTCGGTTGTCCAACAGTCGCTGATGATATATCCTTACTTTCACAATGTGAAAATGAAATGCAATGTATGCTGAATGTTGCAAGCAGATTCTCCAAGCAATGTCGTGTTACACTACACCCAACCAAGACTAAAGCTGTTATCCTTAATAAAACTAGTAGCCGTAAGAAATCAGACATTAACTGGACTCTAGATGAAACTGGTATAAAACCAACTGATAAAACTGTTCATTTAGGCATCTTCAGAGCTGAATCAAAGGAAAACGAAGTGAACATTGAAGACAGATTAAGCCTTGCTAGACGTACTATGTATGCTCTGATCAACACAGGTTTTCATGGCTCAAATGGACTAAATCCACTAGTTTCGTACCGAATATATCAGTGCTACGTCTTACCGCGTCTCATATATGGGCTTGAAGTGTTACCATTATCAGCCAGCCAATTAACAGTGTTAAGAAGGTTCCATCTACAGGTTCTACGCAGAATACAGTCACTCCCGCTGAGAACAGCCACTGGAATAGTATATCTACTGCTCGGTGCTCTGCCAATTGAAGGTGAACTACATAAGCGTCAGTTGGGACTTCTATACAACATTCTGGCTTCGAATAATGAAACAATGGATAGGCTTACTGAACGACAATTAATAATGAACAGTGATAATCAGCTTAGCTTCTACTGTAAAGTTAGCGAACTGTTGAAACTATACAATATTCCAAGTATTGGTGAATTGAAAGCAGAACTCCCAAGCAAACTTCACTTTAAGCAAAGAATCAAAGCTGCCGTGAACATCTATTGGACGGACTACCTTCAAGAGACTATACAAGATAAGTCGACACTTAACATGATGAGCACATCAAGTTTGAAAGTTGGTACTCCACACCCTATCTGGAAAACGCTGAAATGTACTGTATCAGATGTGAAAAAGGGAATCACCAAGTGTAGAATGTTAACTGGGACTTACTTGTTACAAGTGAATAAGCATAAGTTCAAGCAGTCAAACAGCCCAATCTGTAGATGTTGCGGAAGTGAACCTGAAGACATTGTACATATGATGACTACCTGCTCATCCCTGTTCTACGAAAGAAAAGAGTCGTACGATAAAATAAAGCAGTGTGTTGTCACTTCGATTGGACTAAATCAATGGAACAATATATTTAATGACAAAACCACTATCACCAAGCTTATATTGGACTGTACACACTTCGGCGGTATCCTATCAAGAAAAGATATAAATGTGGTAACATCTCTGTCTACCGAACTGTGTCATAAACTGCACGTCAAAAGACTGTATAGTCAAGAAATGAAGTAACATTAATACTACTGTAAAAAGACAATCGTCACGAACTGTCAAAATGTATATATCTGCATTTGTGTCTGTATATATGACCGCATGACTA
>JBEVXV010000724.1:0-6168 GCA_040505915.1 Sedimenticola sp.
GACTTTCACACAACGTTGCGGTTACGTTGTGTGTTTGCTGGGTAGCTCGTCTGTCTGTCCGTCCGTCCGTCCGTCCGTCTGTCTGTCCGTCTGTCACGTTTTCTAAATCTCTTCCGAATCGCATCATATTCGGAAGTATGAATACAGGCGCTGTAGTGAACACGTGATTTTCTGCTCTAGCTAAATTTGGAATTTAAAATATCTACGGCTGGATTAACTTCCTGAAAATACATGAAAATGGAGCGTATATAACCAAGAATATGAATATTTAATTAATTTTGGGAAAAAAAGTGCAATAGATGTATATAATAGGTGAAATAGTTTTAAACACGTGGTCTCCTGCTGTGCTACTTGTGTAGCCTCGTTCTACTAGCAGAACACGCCACGGATACCGTATATATCCTACGGACAGCACAATGTCGGAGAGTCTTGTCCTAAATATGGAGGTATCAAATTCTGAGGATATGAGCGCAGATTCAAGCAGTGCCAGCACAATTCTCCTACGTGGGGAAAGCCTGTCAGAGGTAGAAACTGACCAGTTTGAAAATATATTGTACCGGACGGCACATGCAGAACTCAAGACGGAATTAACATTCGTGTCAAATGTCTTTTTCCAAGACTTTCTGAACAAAATGAAGGCCGATTTTTCCGACGGCATGAGCCCTGACAATGCTTCAAGTATCTCAAAATGCTTCACACATGTACGAGGATTACGATGTGAGATTGTAATGGACAGTGATAGCAGGTCAGTGAGTGTCACCGGCGAAGGCCACAAGTTGTGGAGAGAATGTCGGTTTCTGAAAATGGCTCAGTCACTGTTCAAGCAATTTGTTGAGAACGCGGACGCTAACAGTCAAACTGACTTATTTGTAGACGACACAATGCAGTCATCGTACTCCAGTGACAGTGCCAACATGGGGATAAATACGGCAGTGCCGCAGTTCGCCAGCACCCCATTTCCCGCCCAGCCGCCTAATTCCATCCTGAATGCAGATACTGTTTCTACTCTGCTGAACAAAATCGACAAGATGGGCCAAGAGATAACTGACCTCAAATCGACCGTGGTTACGTTCATAAATACACTGACACCTACACGGCTATATTCGGACGTCGTGTCTTCAAAGGCGAAACAGGCAAAGACACAGTCTACACAGACCCAAAAGCAGCCAACACAGGATGTAATCAATATCTCTGACTATACAGCGTCTGGATTTGACAGTGGAACGAATCAGCAAGTGGCAGCACCGCAGAAACAGAGAAAATGTCAGCTGGGTATGAATAAATCGGCTCCACATAAAGGGATTCCTGTGGTGATAAGCAATCGACCAAACGAGGCAGCATCACTATCGCCTCTCAACCTGACCCCGGAGACCCAGCACGATACTACACACAGTTACGGGCACAATCGTGTATCATCCCCAGCGGTACCTCGGGCAGGGAACAAAACACTGCTAATTGGAGATTCCATTTTGAACGGCGTAAATGAAAAGGGACTACATGCGAATGTACACAAACGTTCAATTAGCGGTGCCACAGTGAATACCATCATCAATGAACTGTCCATGTATGACCTTAACACTTTCAACACAGTTATCATACATTGCGCGGGAAACGATGCCGCAAACGGGACTGATATCGAGTTACTCGAAGAGAGGTACGACCAGCTCGTAAGGCTGTTGAAATGTGGAAATCCTGACAACAGGGTGCTTCTGTGCCAAGTGGCCCCTCGAGGCGATGCCAACATGTCATGCGTGAACGAGTGTATTAGTAGGTTGGCAGATCATTGGAAAACACACAATGTTCAGTGTATTGCTGAAACCCATGATATGTTTTATGGAAAGGACGGCGTTCCCCTGGCCAGGTTCTACAATCAGGACAGTATCCACTTATCGCGTTCAGGCACAAAGCGCCTTCTGGGATCTATGAATCAACACATTGACCTGGTGCGCGACTTCGACACCTGTGTCTTTCTACAGAGAGCACACAGCGGAACTGACCGTGTGCTCCACGGAAATCGGAACACGCGTGACCGGCGGCCTGTTTCATATGGACGCTACAACCAGCATACGACAAGGAATAGCGATTCCCGGGACAATCAACATGCTCCTTGGCAAACAAATCAGGTCAGATCCAGAAACAATGATCGTTCAAGGTCACTGAAGTGTTATTATTGTGACATGACTGGGCATAAGATTGCCGATTGTTGGAACAGATAGGGGTTAGGCATTACTGCCAATACAGTGGGTGGCATATTACCCGTGAGAAACAATTTCACCATTTTGAACAATGTATGTGGAATGTGCGATAAATGTGTGTGTGATTGTACTGATACATATTGTATGCTAGAAACTCAAACAGAAAAGGTTTCCTATTTAGATGCTAGACCTGCACATGCAGATAAAAAACGCTCATGTACCAGGAAACAAAAACGTACTAAAAATACATGCCAAAACGTGCCACCAAAACCACATGTATCTCCAATTCCGTCTGATCAAAATGACAAACATAGCAATGAATCAAATGGTATTGATTTAAATCTAAATAGTAAAGGGCTTAACATTGGATATCTAAACATTCAGGGAATCTGTGCAAATAACAAATTTGATGAAGTTAAAATAATGCTCACATCACCAGAGAACTCAAACTTGCACATTTTCGGATTAAGTGAAACGAAATTAAAAGATCGCAAAAAGACAAGTGCATTTCAAATAAATGGCTTTCAGACACCTTTTCGTAAAGACAATCACACAAATGGCGGCGGGGGTCTAATTATGTATGTGCGAAATGGAATTAATGCGAAACGTAGGTCAGATTTAGAAAAATTTGAAATAGCATGTATCTGGCTAGAAATCACCCCTGAGAAAGGTAAATCGTTTTTGGTAGGATGCATGTATAGGCCACCCGATTCAAAGGTGGAGTGGGTTGACCGATTCGAAAATTTCATGGATCATGCGCTCAATGAAGGGAAAGAAATAATCGTTTTGGGTGATATAAACAAAAATTTATTGGACGAACAAATTAATAGAGAATGGTTAAATTTTATAAATTCGTTAGGCCTCAGTCAGTTAGTAGCAGAACCCACTCGAGTCACAAATACAACCAGTACTCTAATAGATCACATATATTCCAATTATGAAGAGAACATTTCTCAGGCCAATGTAAGTAAGTTATGCATGAGTGACCATTTCGCTATTTTTTGTAACCGGAAAATAAATCACTCTGCTTCTAAGAACACGCATCAAACTATTACATATAGATCGTTCAAACATTTCGACGAGACATCATTCATAACTGATCTACACTTGGTGCCATGGGAAGTCATTCATAATTACGATACAATAGATGACGTTTTATCTGCTTGGATGGAATTATTTTTAGAAATTGTAAATAAACATGCACCGCTTCGAATACACCGAGTAAAGAATAAAATTCAACCAGATTGGCTCTCATCTGAAATATTGGACTGCATTAAGGAAAGAAACAAATGCAAATTAAACGGTCAAATGGAACAGTACACCTTTCTGCGCAACAAAGTATCTACAATGATTCAAAATTCGAAAAAAGATTCTTATAAGTCAAAAATAGAAGAGGGAAAAGATGATCCTCGCTCTATCTGGAAGATTTTTAAGGAATTTGGAGCATCGAAAAACGACGGTAATTCTGAAAATATTTTAGGCATCAAAAATGAAAATAATACTGTCTGCACCGATAAAGTCGAAGTTGCAAACATATTCAATGATTATTTTGTAAATGTCGCATCGAAACTTAAGGAACCAGTGTCTTATTCTGATTCTGAGGAACTAAAAACTTTTATAAATTCAAGTATTCCAAGCAATGCAAGTTTTACTATCCCAGAGATAAATGAGGAATTTGTTTACAAATTTCTATCACATTTGGACGTATCAAAAGCAACAGGACTTGATTTTATTGGACCACGACTGCTAAAGATTGCATCAGCTTCCATAACACCCAGTATTACGTACATTATCAATACAAGTATTACGAGCGGTACTTTTCCTAAAACTTGGAAGCAAGCCAAGGTAAATCCAATATACAAAAGTGGCGCAAAGGACGAAGCAAACAATTACCGACCAATTTCCATATTACCAACCCTGTCAAAATTAATCGAAAAGTGGGTTCAAAAACACATCATGGATTATTTGAACAATTTTAACTTGCTTCATCAGACTCAAAGTGGATTTCGAGCAGGTCATTCCACAGAATCCGCACTAATTTTAATGATTGATAATTTTCTACGGGCTATTAATCAGGGAAAACTAGTAGGGTGCATATTAGTCGACTTTCGAAAAGCATTTGATCTCGTTGATCACACAATTCTTTTACAAAAACTCAAGCTATATAAATGCACTGAACAAACGGTAAAATGGTTTCAGTCCTATTTGGAACAAAGGAGTCAGGTAGTTTCAATAAATGGCGAAAAATCAGAGGACATGACTGTACAGTATGGTGTGCCACAGGGGTCCATCCTCGGCCCAGTACTTTTTCTCCTGTTTATTAACGACTTACCCCTATCCTTAGCGGGGAATGTGACAGGTACTGATTTATATGCCGACGATACATCGATATACGACATTCAGTCAAGCAAAACCGATTTGCAGAATAATTTGCAAGAAGCGCTTACGAAATTGGGAAAATGGTGTAAATCCAATGGAATGCTGTTAAACACAGATAAAACAAAAGTTATGCTAATAACAACTAGACAGAAACGAACGAGTATGCCCGAAAAAGATCTGGAATTAAAATACGATGACATAGATTTACACCAAATTAGCGGGGATAGGATTCTGGGTATACATATCGACCAGAATCTTCAATGGAATACTCACTTCAACAATGTTTGCAAAAAAATATCATCATATCTATGGCTTCTGTCAAAAATTAGATCTTTTTTGTCAATTGAACATAGGACTTTATTCTATAAAGCGTACATACAGCCTCACTTCGGATATTGTAATGTAGTATGGGGAGAGTCTTCTAATGTAAATATATCAAAATTTACTAAACTCCAACGGAGAGCATGTAAACTCATTTTGGCTGAGCAATATATTGATCTTAATACGTCATTGCAGATTTTAAATATATTAAACTTTGATGAATGCGTATTTTTCCAAAAAGCAAAAACCATGTACAAGATTACTAATCATTTGACTCCCCAGTACTTATGCGATCTATTTGAAATGCGACCTGATAATTCAGAACAGACAAACATGACACTGAGATCATCCACAAATAGAAATTATATAGTTCCTAAGCCAAGAAATACCATTTTCAAAAGCAGCTTTTCTTATTCCGGAGCAATAATTTGGAATAGCATACCGTTGGAAATTCGTAAATCAAATTCGCTAAACACTTTTTCAAATAATTGCCTGAAGTGGATGCGAAATGGATAATTAGAGACATCAAAGTGGCTGCGAGAACATGTATGTTTTTATATTCATTGTCAGTATCATGCATGAAATGTGCCCTATATAACTGTACTCTAGCATTTCGTTTCGCCCTAGGGTGCGGTGGTGTAGTGTACATTGCACTACAAAGTGATGTGAAAGTGTCAATTAACTCACCCGTGGATTATCATAATTACCGTGTTATATTGATAACGACCCATATCTGAAGTGTGTGTGCATTACTGTGTGCATTACTGAACTCTCAGTTGTCAATTAAATGGTATGTTATCACACGTCGGCATCATTATACGCAATAACACTGTATGCGGTACAATAAGTCATGATTGGACAACCTGGAGATTGGCGAGTCGCATGCTAGGAAAATCTGTGCGAAACGGCAATGTCCATATTGGTCAAACATAGACATAGACTTGAACGTGATTCTTGAATAACGCAGATACATACTAATTTTCAGATGACATGTACATTTGTGACCATGTATGTATATTTTATAATTATGTATTTCATGTTCTTCTTACCTGTATATATGTTCAAGAGGGCCTCGGGGAAGATTGGTACTACCAACCGAGTTACCCTCTTTAAATAAAGTATATCTTATCTTATCTTATCTTATCTTAACTGTTTTCAAAATAGAGTAATAAATCCTAAGGGTGGCAATGAGCAGGACAAACGAAAGAGTAACAATACAACCATAGAAAACTACGGCACGGGTACAGCGGTGGTTACAGAGCCTTTAACATGG
>JBEVXV010000725.1:0-2767 GCA_040505915.1 Sedimenticola sp.
CGAAATAGCACATACAGGTCAGCCTTGAAGACCCAAGTCCAAAAACGAACCTTATTTTCTTTATGGCCGGTCTCATCTACATTCAGAGTCGTCTCCAGAGGCAGACGCTCCAACAGCTCCTCATACGAAGGGGCCAGAGTTTGGCTAACTTTCTGAATCAGCTTTGCTAGATAACCACGACAGACCGTTACCCCGATCACATCACGTAGGAATTTGCGAATGGTTGAGAATGATGCATGGCAGCCGTTTTTCATATACGCCACCAAAGCAGTTAGCCGCGCCTTGAAAAGGCCTGCCTTGACTACATCATCCGGGAAGGGTGCATAGTGGATCTTATCGCAGCCTGCGCAATAATAGGCGTAGGATTGATGCTCTTCGTTGATCGTGACAACCTTAATTAACTCGGTCTGCTGGATGATTTTTGGCGGCATATCTAACAAGTCGATGTCGGCGTTATCACAGTGGGGGCATGATTGGCTGTGGTACTCCCAGGTTTCGCTAATCTCATTTTTAGTGAATGGCAGGCGCTCATGCTTGGGATGGCCGGGTTGACCACCCAGCTTATTTTTGCCATTTTTGCCACTTTTATTCTTTGGCGGCTGAGTAATATCTGATGAAGGCGGTTTGCTGGAGTTAGTGGAGTTCTTCTGCAGAGAGGCAATTTTTTTCTCCTGTGCGGTCACGGTGGCACTCAGCTCGCACAGCTTAGAAACCACAACCTTCTGCCCCGCTTGGTAGATAGCAAGAGCCTCCTCAGGTTTCATTGCTCAACCTACTTTGATAGTGTCGCGCCAAAGGATAGAGATAGACATCCTTGCGGCTGGTTTGGATGGTGCCGTACCGGTCATTGCGAGTACGCCCGGTGGTCTGCCCGGTACAGATCCAATTGGCTGCTTGGTAGCAGATCCCACGATAGCGAGAGCGATCAACAAAGCTCTCCAGCAAATAGACGGGGTGGGTATATTTCCCCATCCAGTCGCGGCTTACCCGCCTGACCACACGGGAGAGGATATGGCTGGCCAGATGCGGCACCCGAACCCAGGGTAAGATTAGAAATCTGGTGTTATTGGTTACGTAGTGCAGATTGCGTTCGCACATCGGTGCGGTCCAACCGACATGGATATCACGCGCGGCGCACTTCCAGGCGGCCGAGCCGAACAGGATGCAGGCGAGTGGCCGTCCATCCCGGTCGTGGATGAGATATTTCATGTTCTCGCCCACTGTGTTTTTGTAACCAAGATAATGGTGGCTGGAAAGCAGGTATCGGAATAGCCGATCCAGCTCAGAGCCTGTGGTAACACAAGTTATTTAAATGGGTAACAGGCATTTTAAGGTGCTGTCGATGAGATCAATGCTATGTGGCACCCATACCGGAGCACGATTGCGGAACTCATTGGGAGATTTTCGTTGGCGAGGTGGCAAGACAATTTGTCCGGCCTTCTCCAGGCGTAGCAGGAGATTTCTGCATGCCATATCTTTGATTTTGCCGTTGCCACCGCGCCACTCCCATAACTCGCAAAGCCGAACCGATAGTTTGGAGCGACCCCAGCCGGGATTCTCAGCAAGAAGTTGCTGGATATATTCTGGGTCAGGTTGAAATTGCCTGCCCTGTATCGTGATAGTTATCCGGCCCATATCCATAGGTTACCGTATAATCGCTTCTGAGTCCAGACATATTATTCATCTCAATTGATATTGTTGGGGGGCGAGGCTAGACAATACTGTTTTCATGCCCGTGAACGGTTACTTTTTAAGTTAATGCCATTGGCCCGGTGATCCCCTCTACCTCTCCAACCTCGGCTATGTCTATTTATATCTTGATATGCAGCAGCTGGCTGGAGATCAGTTTCACCAAACGCTTGCCATTGAGCCAAACCAACCGCTGGCACAATCCGGGCTCGCCCGCTTGGGACTGCCGGAACAGTAATGCTGAAGGTCAGAGTAGGTTTTTCACCCTATTGCGGTTAGGGAAAGACAGGGCACCTATCATTTGGATTAACCAGTTGATGGGTGTCCCAGTCTTTGCCGATGGAGTTTCTTGACCGGATTGCCTTGCTGATACCGCCACCCAGGCGGCATCGGCATCGCTACCATGGAGTACTGGCACCCAATGCACCACTACGGGAACAGGTAACAAACAGGGCAGGGCTGCTGGTCACCGGCGAAAGTGTGGTGAGTGATGATAAGCCAAAAACCGGGGAGAGTGAGGAACAGGCGGCTGGATGCCTCTTTGCATCGATCTGGGCCATGCTGCTAGCCAGGATCTATGAGATCAATCCGCTGGTCTGCCCAAGGTGCGGTGGTGAAATGAGGATTATTGCCTTTGTTACCGAGCAGGAGCCCGTAGGACGTATCCTGCAGCATATCGGGGTGCCGGATAGTGCGCCGGTGATCTCACCTGCCCGTGGCCCACCCGGTTTTTGCCTGGAGCTGGATCAGAGTCAGGCGTGGTCTGATGATGTAGTCGATCCTGTACCGGATTTCGAGTATGACCAGACGGTGGGTTGGTAGGTAATCCCGCTGCCACACAAAAATCGCAGGTACTTTTTGACCTGCATTGGAGCACCTGCGCCTCTTATTCGGTTTGACAGGATATTGGGGTGGATTTTCACCGCTATACCGATAAAAGGTGGGAAAAGAAGTGCTTTGTGCTCACTAAAACCAAAAAATCCATGTGGGGGTGACAGCAATACATTGCTGGATGTAGCGAAATAGGTTGATTTTATGGGTTGAAATTCCTATCCTTTAATGCCTCGCTGTTGATCCG
>JBEVXV010000726.1:0-8005 GCA_040505915.1 Sedimenticola sp.
AACTTTATGCTATGGCAATCGGCTTACGCCGAGCTCTACTTTACCGATACTCTCTGGCCCGATTTTGATACGGAAGCATTCGACCAGGCGTTGACCGCATTTTCAAGCCGACAGCGACGCTATGGCAAAACCGGCGAGCAGGTTACTGAGGCCGCAAACCGGTCTGTTATTTTAGAGAGTGAGGTCTAACCTGATGCTGGGTCAACGGATAATCACGGCGCTCACTCTTCTGCTATTGGTACTGGTTGCGATTTTCTATCTGCCAACCCACCTGTTGGCACTGCTGCTTGGTGCTGTCATGCTCATAGGTGCGAGTGAATGGGTCGTGTTGGCCGGGCTTCAAACGCTTGCTGAAAAGCTGGGCTTCTATGGGGTGGTAACTATCGCTATGCTCCTAGCCTATCAGCTGTTGAAAAACCCCGACGCTGCTTTCTGGCTTTTTGCTGCTGCTGCTGTCTGGTGGTTTGCGGTGACGCTGTGGATTCTGCGCTACCGTTCAGAGGGCGCTACTGTTCCAGGTCGGTATGTTAAATCCATGATGGGCCTGTTTGTTCTGGTGACTACCTGGACCGCTCTGGTGGCACTCCACAGTTACGGGAGTAACGGACCGTTACTGATGCTCTTCACCATGTCGCTCACCTGGGTAGCCGATATTGGTGCCTACTTCTCCGGTCGCCGCTGGGGCCGAGTGAAGTTGGCTCCTGCTATCAGCCCAGGGAAGACGCGTGAAGGGGTTTATGGAGCGCTTGCAGGAACGGCTATTTGGGCGGGACTCTTCTCATGGTTCATGCCTGAGATGGCGGGGATGGTTGAGTTGGTCATCTTCTGTCTGCTGGTCTGTGTTGTCTCGGTGGTGGGCGACCTGTTTGAAAGTCTTCTAAAGCGTCAGGCAGGGGTCAAGGATAGTGGAAAACTACTGCCTGGCCATGGTGGTATGCTTGACCGTATCGATAGCCTGACAGCGGTTGCGCCGGTATTTGTTTTTGGCTTGATGCTCATTGGCGGTGGCAAATGATTGGCTTGACCGTTCTCGGCTCTACTGGCTCCATCGGGGTCAGCACCCTGGATGTGGTGGCTCGCCACCCCGATCGATACAACGTAGTCGCACTCACTGCCAACAGGGATGTTGACGGACTGTTTCAGCAGTGTCGCAGGTTCCAGCCAGCTTATGCCGTGATGGCGGATAGTGATAGTGCACTGGCGTTGGAACGACGTATTAGTGAGGCCGGACTCTCCATTAGGGTGATCGCCGATGTTGCGGGCCTGGAAGCGGTTGCCGCACTGGACGAGGTTGACTATGTCATGGCCGCCATCGTCGGTGCCGCTGGCCTACTACCCGCATTGGCGGCGGTACGGGCGGGAAAACGCCTGCTGTTGGCCAATAAGGAGGCACTGGTGGTCTCCGGTCAGCTGTTTATGGATGAAGTGGAGCGGTGTGGTGCCTCCCTCTTACCCATAGATAGCGAACATAATGCCGTATTTCAATGTATGCCAGGGGGCTATAGGCAGGGACTGGAGCGGGTGGGTGTTAGCCGTATACTGCTGACCGCCTCCGGTGGCCCCTTTCGGACATTTTCCCGGGAGCAGTTGGCCGAAGTGACGCCAGCTCAGGCCTGTGCCCACCCAAATTGGGATATGGGAAAAAAAATATCTGTCGATTCCGCCTCTATGATGAATAAAGGGTTGGAGGTGATCGAGGCCTGCTGGCTGTTTCATACCGGACCGGAAGCTGTGCAGGTGGTACTCCACCCGCAAAGTGTGATTCACTCTATGGTTGAGTATGTTGACGGCTCGGTATTGGCCCAGTTGGGCAATCCCGATATGCGAACACCTATTGCCCACGCTTTGGCATGGCCGGAGAGAATGACATCGGGTGTCACCCCTCTTGACCTGTTCACTGCGGGCAGGTTTGATTTTGAGCCACCCGATATGGAGCGTTTTCCCTGCCTGGGGCTTGCCTACCAGGCAATTACTGCCGGTGGCGGTACGCCTGCGGTGCTCAATGCTGCCAATGAGGTGGCGGTAGATGCCTTTCTTGACGGTAAGCTGAAGTTTATCGATATACCCCGGATTATAGAGGAGTCCCTGCAGGCCCTGCCGGTAACCGAAGAGCGGGATCTGGAGGGGCTGTTGGCCCTGGATGGAGAAGCGCGTGTCATGGCGGAACAATTGATTGAATCAGTAGCCTAATGGTTGGCAGTTGGCAGTTGGCAGTGGTAGTTGGTAGTTGGTAGTTGGTAGTTGGTAGTTGGTAGTTGGTAGTTGGTAGTTGGTAGTTGGTAGTTGGTAGGGGCTGAAGATACACCATAGAACTCGATCCTAATGAGTTAATAGGTGTTTTGTTCATTTTATTAAATATTTAAAATCAGATGGTTAATTATGCTTTATCCAATAAATACCTTTTCAGCACAAAGTTGTTTGGCCTTTAAACTGTCAGCTGCCCACTGACCACTGCAAACTTTATATCCTATGGAATCATTTCTCTTTACCCTCATCTCCTTTATTGTCGCCCTGGGTCTGCTGGTCAGTATCCACGAGTACGGCCACTTTTTGGTTGCCAGAAAGCTGGGTGTCAGGGTGCTTCGTTTCTCTGTCGGTTTCGGCAAGCCGTTACTACGTTTTCGTGGCCGACCGGAGAGTGAGGGTGAGCTGGGTACTGAGTATGTTATTGCCGCTATCCCCCTCGGTGGCTATGTCAAAATGCTTGATGAGCGTGAGGAGGCGGTGTCTGAAAATAAGTTGCACCGTGCATTTAACCGACAATCTCTAGCCGTGCGTTCTGCTATCGTTGTTGCCGGGCCGCTATTCAATTTTATCTTTGCCATCTTCGCCTTCTGGTTGATTAATGTCACCGGCGATATCGGTGCCCGGCCGCTGGTGGGAACAGTCGCTGCAGGCTCGGTTGCTGAACAGGCCGGGTTTCAGCCAGATGATGAGTTTGTCTCTGTCGGCGGGAAGTTGACACCCACCTGGGAGAGCACGGTATTTGCCCTGCTCGAAGAGTCCACCAATGGAGAGACGCTGTTGGTGACAGTGGCAGAGGCCGGCAGTTATGAGCAGCAGCGTCAGCTCTCCAGTAGAAAGCTTCTACAGATGGCTGAGGGTGGGCGGCTGCTCGAGGGGTTGGGGTTGACGCCCAAGCGGCCTGAAGTTGAGCCTGTTGTCAGCGAGGTGGTTTCAGGAGAGGCCGCCGACAGGGCGGGTGTTCGTGCGGGTGACCGCCTGCTCTCTCTTGATGGGGAGACACTGAAAAGCTGGGGTGACTTGGTACAGCGGATACAGAAAATACCAGGCAAACAGGTGACCCTGGAGCTGGAGCGGCAGGGTGGGATAGAGACGGTTGATATGACCGTTGGTAGCAGGCAGAGCAATGAAAAGACGATAGGCCGGATTGGCGCTGCTGTGGAGATCCCAGAAGGTCTCTATGATGACTACCGTATAGAGGTCAGTTACGGGCCTTTGGCAGCGGTTGGTGTCGCTGTTGAAAGAACCTGGGATATGTCCCTCTTTATGTTGAAGATACTTGGCCGGATGGCGGTCGGAGAGATGTCGGTGAAGAATCTCAGCGGCCCCATCTCTATCGCTGAATCTGCCGGAAAATCGGCAAGTCATGGTTTTACGTCATTTTTAAAGTTTTTGGCTCTAGTGAGTGTGAGTCTCGGCGTGCTCAATCTACTGCCGATTCCGGTGCTGGATGGAGGGCATCTGATCTTTTTTCTGATCGAGGCTGTCAAAGGGAGCCCCCTCTCAGAGGAGACCCAAGCACAGGGCCAGCGCATCGGTCTGATGATTATGCTGGCTTTGATGGGGCTGGCGTTTTATGTTGATCTCTCCAGGCTGCTGGGATAGCAGGCCAACTTTATTTATACTATACCTCTGCTTACCTTTGTAACTTACCAGGATCCCTGGATTATCTTGGTATAAAGTCAATATAAACAAGTAGTTATGTTGGTTTCTGGGTTCGTGTGACATTGTTGTTTTATGGGTGGGCAATCTGGCTGGCGGCTGGCTTGCCGGCTATATGTGCCAATCATGGATAGTTGAATAAAAACAAAGTTGATAAGAAAAATATGAACCTGATTCTCAAAAAGAGCCTAGGGCTCCTTCTTTTGGGCCTTGCAGCTCTCCCTTTTGCGTCCATGGCAGATAATTTTGTCATCGATGACATACGTGTCGAAGGTTTGCAAAGGATCTCTGCCGGTACCGTATTCAACTACCTGCCGGTTAAGATTGGGCAAGAGATTGAGGAGGTTGAGACCGGTTCGGTAATACGAGCACTCTACAAAACCGGCTTCTTCAAGGATGTACGCCTGGAGAGAGATGGCGGTGTTCTGGTTATTTTTGTCAACGAGCGCCCGGCGATTGCCAAGATCGATATCGAGGGTAATAAGTCGCTTGAGACAGAGGCGTTGTTGCTGGGCCTAAAAGATATTGGCCTTGCCGAAGGACGTGTATTTAACCGCTCAATCCTCGATAAGATAGAGCAGGAGCTTCAACGCCAGTATTTCAACCGGGGTAAATACGCCGTCAAGCTCGACTCCCTGGTTACACCGCTGGAGCGAAACAGGGTGGCGGTCAATATTGATATTACCGAAGGGCTCACCGCAAAAATCAAGAAGATCAATATCATTGGAAACGAGAGTTTTGATGAGGATGACCTGCTTGATGAGTTCACCCTGAGCACCAGTGGATTTTTCTCTTCATTTACAAAAGATGACCAGTACTCCAAGCAGAAGCTTTCAGGCGATCTTGAGAAGTTGCGCTCCTACTACCTCGATCAGGGATATATCAATTTTAAAATCGTCTCCACCCAGGTATCCATCACTCCAGACAAGCTTGATATCTATGTGACGGTCAATCTCTCCGAAGGGGATGTATACACCATCAGTGATATCAAGCTGGCCGGTGACCTGGTGGTACCAAAGGAAGAGTTTTTTCCGATGATCCACCTTAAGCGTGGTGAGGTCTTTTCACGCAAGGCGGTGGTTGGTAGCGCAGACCGGATTACCGGCCTGTTGAGTGACAACGGTTATGCTTTTGCCAATGTTAATAGTATTCCTGAGGTTGATGAAGAGAAGCAGCAGGTCGCTATAACCTACTTTGTCGATCCAGGTAAGCGTGTTTATGTGCGTCGGATTAATATGCGAGGCAATAGTGATACACGGGATGAGGTGTTACGCCGTGAGATGCGTCAGATGGAGGCCGCATGGTTTTCTGGTGAGAAGGTCAGGCAGTCACGAGAGCGTCTTCAGCGCCTGGGCTATTTTGATGAGGTTAATGTAGAGACCCCGGCAGTACCTGGCTCGACGGACCAGGTGGATGTCAATATTGCGGTAACTGAACAGCCGATGGGTAACCTGATGGCGGGTGTGGGCTTCTCGCAGTCATCGGGGTTTGTTTTCAGTACCAGTATCACCCAGAACAATTTTCTAGGCACCGGCAAGCGGGTCTCCTTCGCATTTGATAACAGTGATTCGAATACCCATTACCGGCTGGGCTACACCAACCCATACTATACCGTCGATGGTATCAGTCGCGGTTTCAATCTCAGTTACAGAAAAAGTGACTTTGATGCCGTTGACACAGCCAAGTACCTCACCGATACGGGGGTTGCCGGGGTCAATTTTGGTGTTCCCATTACCGATACCGATCGAGTCAATTTCTCGTTTGATCTGGTTTCGACGACATATAAGGTCTCTTCGGTGGCCTCTAGTCAGATCAGACAGTTCGAGACTGACAACGGCAATAAATTCCTTAATTTCAAGCTGGGCAGTAATTGGACTCGGGACTCACGGGATTCGTCAATGTTGCCTCATAGCGGTGCCTTGCAGAGCTTCAGTACCAGTATTACAACGCCGGGCAGTGACCTGAGCTACTACAAAATCGCCTATAAACATAAACGCTATTTCCCCCTGAGCAGAAAACTTACCCTGGGGTTGTCAGGTAACCTGGGATTTGGTGATGTCTATGGTGACACCTCCCGGCTACCCTATTGGGAGAACTATTTTGCTGGTGGGGTGAAATCTGTGCGAGGTTTCAAGGATTACAGCTTGGGTCCGCGTGATGACAATAATGATCCTCTGGGTGGTAACCTGAAGCTCCTCGCTAACGCTGAACTATTTGTTCCGGCACCTTTCAAACTGATGGAAAAAACTGTCCGCTTAGGCCTGTTTTTTGATGCGGGCGCTGTTTATGATACCAGCGGTAGCAGTGATATTGATCTGGGAGAGCTGAAGTATTCAACCGGCGCTTCAGTCTTCTGGCTTTCACCTGCGGGCGCATTGGGTATGAGTCTGGGTTTTCCGTTGAATGCTAATTCTGGTGATGATAAGGAAGTCTTTCAGTTTACCTTTGGGTCAACATTTTAGTTCTGGAGAAGTATCTTGAATATATATACTCGTATCTCAACGATTCTGTTACTGCTTGTTGTCTGTGGGGCGGTGGCGGCTGAGTCTTATAAGATCGGCTTTGTGAATGTAGATAAAGCGGTGAAGGAATCACCCCAGTATACGGCCACAAGTAAAGCGCTCGAAGATGAGTTCAATCAACGTAACGCCGAGCTGATCAACCAGAAGAAGGAGCTGAAAGAACTGGAAGATAAACTCTCCATGGACGGCGCAATAATGAGTGATAGTGAATCCCGACATCTCAAGAGCGATATCCGCTCACACAGCCGTCAGTTGAAAAACTTTCGTGAGGAGTTTCGTGAAGATCGTAACCTGCGCAACAATGAAGAGCTAAATAAGCTGTTGCGAAAATTCTCCGAAGTAGTAATTCAAGTGGGTAAAGAGCAAAAGGTCGATCTGATTCTCAATCAGGAGAGTGTCATCTTCTTCAACTCAAGGATTGATCTGACGGGCAAGGTTCTGGAAAAAATGGAGGAACTCCATCAGGCTGCGGCCAAATAGGTACGAAGAAAGCTCTCTGTAAGTGATGAGTAATTGCTCAGTCTTACTTCCGGTTCCCCAGTCCCTGTTAGGTGATCTATGCGTTTTCTTCTTGGAGAGTTGGCACGCCGTACCGATGTTATTTTACAGGGAGATGCAGAGTGCAGCATAACCCATGTCGACAGGATTCAGACCGCCGGACCGGGAGCTATCTGTTTCCTGGCCAACAATCGATACCGTAAATATCTTGCCGGAACCAAAGCTTCTGCTGTGATATTGGCGGATGATTATCTTGATCAGTGCCGGATCAATGCGCTGGTGTGTGATGACCCCTATCTGATCTATGCCCGGATTGCCGCTCTGCTTAATCCAGAGCGCTCCCTGGTACCGGGGATAGATCCATCTGCTGTCGTTTCAGCACAAGCTAAGGTTGACCCGAACAGTTACATCGGGCCTTGCTGTGTGGTTGAGGCAGATACGGTCATTGAATCCGGTGTCTCAATCGGGCCGGGCTCTGTGGTAGGTGGCGAGTGTAGCGTTGGTGAGGGTTCCCGTCTGGTTGCCAATGTCACCCTTGGGCGAGGCACGGTGGTGGGTCGACGTGTTCTGATACACCCTGGAGTAGTGATCGGTAGTGACGGTTTTGGTCAAGCAAATAACCAAGGTGTGTGGGAGAAGGTCCCCCAGCTGGGGAAGGTACGCGTTGGCGATGATGTTGAGATTGGTGCCAATACCACGATAGATCGTGGATCTCTACAGGATACAGTGATCGGTAACGGTGTTAAGCTCGATAACCAGATTCAGATTGCTCATAATGTCCAGATTGGTGAGCATACCGCTATCGCTGGCTGTGCCGCCATTGCGGGTTCAACCACCATTGGTAAACACTGCACTCTGGGCGGAGGAGTGGGTGTGGTCGGGCATCTGGAGATCGGGGATAATGTCCACTTTTCTGCCCAGACGCTGGTCACCCGCTCATTTAAAGAGCCGGGCTATTACAGTGGTAATCTACCGGCTTTTCCCAATAGCGTCTGGCGACGAAGTGTCGTTGAATTACGGCGGTTGGGTGATATGGTAAAGCGCCTGAGAGTGCTGGAAAAACGGGTTCAGTCTCAGAC
>JBEVXV010000726.1:8105-22428 GCA_040505915.1 Sedimenticola sp.
TCAAGATGGGTGGTAAATGCACCTTTTTACGGCGCAATCGACTCCGACCCCGGACCGAGCTGAATAGTTACAATTTTTCTTAATCACAGCGTATATTATCCATCGGTTCATAGCGTAACCGCTGGCGGGAGGGGAGTTTTGATTGTAATGGATATAAATAAGGTGCTGAGCTTGTTGCCACACCGTTATCCGTTTCTACTTATTGATCGTGTATTGGAATTTGAAAAGGACAAGCGTCTGTTGGCGCTCAAAAATGTCACCTACAATGAACCTTTTTTTAATGGACATTTCCCAATACGCCCGGTTATGCCGGGTGTGCTCATTGTAGAGGCGATGGCCCAGGCCACCGGCTTGCTGTCGATGGAGTCTAATCCGGATAGTATGACAGAGACCATGGTCTATCTATTTGTCGGTATCGATAAGGCTCGCTTCAGACGGCCTGTAGAGCCGGGTGACCAGCTGATGATTGAAGTTACCCAGGAGACCATTAAGCGAGGTATTGGAAAATTTATCGGTAAGGCGACTGTTGATGGTCAGGTGGTGGCAACCGCTGAAGTCATGTGTGCGGCAAGAGACTTCGCCCCTTGATTGACGATAAGGCAATAATTGACCCTGGGGCAGAGCTGGATGAGGGGGTAACTGTCGGTCCATTTTCCGTCATCGGCGCAAAAGTCCGTATTGGGAAGGGTACCCATATAGGCCCACACTGCGTAGTCAATGGCCCCACTGATATCGGTGAAGATAACCGTATTTTTCAGTTCTCCTCCGTCGGGGAGGATCCTCAAGATAAGAAATACGATGGTGAGGAGACCCGCTTGGAGGTCGGAGATCGTAATGTTATCAGAGAGTTCTCAACGATCAATCGAGGGACGACTCAAGGTGCCGGGGCGACCCGCATAGGTAGTGATAACCTGCTGATGGCCTATACTCATGTGGCTCACGATTGTCAGATAGGTGATCATGTCATTATGGCCAATGCCGCCTCACTCGGCGGCCATGTGAGGGTGGGGGATTGGGCTATTCTGGGTGGTTTTACCATAGCTCATCAGTTTATCCATATTGGAGCCCATAGCTTCTGTGCTATGGGAACCCACGTCACTATGGATATACCCCCCTTTGTCACCGTCAGTGGTCAACCGGCAAAACCCCACGGCGTCAATTCAGAAGGGTTGCGACGACGTGAGTTTAATGTCGATACCATCACCTGGATCAAACGCGGCTATAAGTTGATATACAAACAGCATTTGAAACTTGATGAGGCGCTGGCTCAGTTGAAGGTGCATCAGGATGAGTGTCCAGAGCTGGCACTCTATATCGATTTTCTTGAGCAGGCCGAGCGCGGTATTGTCCGCTGATTTTCCCATGTTCTCCACCGCTGGCTGAGCGGTCGAGCGTCGTTAGGATCGATTATGTTGAAGATTGGCATTGTTGCCAACGAGCCCTCGGGTGATCTACTGGGGGCGGGGCTGATCAGAGAGATCCGCAAACGTTGTCCCAACGTGACCTTTGAGGGTGTAGGTGGGCCATTGATGGAAGCCGAAGGTTGCCGTAGCCTGTTTCTAATGGAGCGGCTCTCCGTCATGGGACTGGTGGAGGTGCTGAAGCATCTGCCTGAACTGCTTTCGATACGCCGGCAACTGGTGGCACATTTCAAGGCCAACCCTCCCGACCTATTTATCGGTGTCGATGCACCTGACTTCAATCTGGGGCTGGAGCGGCGCTTGAAGTCGGTGGCTATTCCCACCGTTCACTATGTTAGCCCCACTGTCTGGGCATGGCGCCCAAAGCGGGTAAAGAAGATACGCAGAGCGGTCGATCTGATGCTCTCCATATTTCCCTTCGAAGTGGCTTTTCTCAAGCAGCACCATGTGCCGGTGGCCTTTGTCGGCCACCCTCTGGCAGATGAAATTCCCCTCGATAGCAGTCATAGTGAGGCGCGGAAAAGGCTCGGCATGGTGCAGGAGGGTGGGGTGGTTGCCCTGATGCCCGGGAGCCGCATGAGTGAGATTCACTCCCTTTCACCGCTCTTTCTAAAGAGCGCCCAGCGCTGCCTGAAAAAACAGCCTGAGCTTCGTTTTCTGGTGCCAATGGTGAATGAAAGGACCGCAGAGGCATTCACCGGCTACTGGAGAGCCCTGGCACCCGAGCTGCCGATCACGCTCCTGAAAGAGGGGGCCAGGGATGCCATGGAAGCGGCTGATGTGGTCTTGACTGCCTCAGGTACTGCCACCCTTGAAGCGATGCTGAAAAAACGTCCTATGGTGGTCGCCTATCGTCTAAGTCGCCTCACCTACTGGTTGGTCAACACCTTTAATCTGGTAAAGATTCCCTATGTGGCGATGGCCAATCTTTTGGCGGAAGAGGCGTTGGCACCAGAGTTTATTCAGGATGCGGCGACACCCGAGGCACTCTCTTCGGTGGTGCTGGAGTTTCTTGATGATCCGGAGCGGGTGGCACAGATTGAGCTACGTTATGCCAGCCTGCACCGGGAGATGCGGCAAGACTCCAGCAGCAAGGCGGCAGAGGCCGTATTAGAACTGATTAAGGGGAAATGTGATGGGGCGGGATGAGAAGAGGCGACATATTGCCGGTGTCGATGAGGTGGGCCGTGGGCCTTTGGCGGGTGCGGTGGTGGCCGCTGCGGTAATTCTAGATCCGGCACAACCTATTGCAGGCTTGGCCGATTCAAAAAAATTGAGTGAAAAACGTCGGGAAGCACTGGCGGAAGAGATCAAGCAGAAGGCGCTGAGCTGGGCTCTCGGTCGGTCGGAGACGGAAGAGATCGATGAGATCAATATCCTCCAAGCGAGCCTATTGGCGATGCGTCGTGCAGTTGAAGCA
This sequence comes from Sedimenticola sp., assembly GCA_040505915.1. Lineage (GTDB taxonomy): Bacteria > Pseudomonadota > Gammaproteobacteria > Chromatiales > Chromatiaceae > Vondammii. The sequence continues at coordinate 10,947 of JBEVXV010000726.1, forward strand.
CTGGATACCGTCCCTGATCACGCCCTGATCGATGGTAACCGCTGCCCATCGGGCCTCCCTTGCAGTGCCGAGGCGATCATCGGGGGAGATGGCAGTGAGCAGGCGATCAGTGCGGCCTCAATTATCGCTAAAGTAGCCCGTGACCATGAGATGGTGGAGTTGGACGAGCGCTATCCGGGCTACGGCCTTGCCCGGCATAAAGGCTATCCGACAAAAGTGCATATAGAAGCACTGCAGCGGCTGGGTGTGAGTGAAATTCACCGCCGCTCCTTCGGTCCCGTCAAGCGGCTCCTGTAGTTAATTAAAAAAGGTAACTACTCTGCTGATTTTTGGGTCTCGGAGACGATTGCGCCTTTTTACGGCGCAATCGACCCAGGCCAAGAGGCTCTATAGGCGCGAATTTATTCGCGATCAGCTCCGAGGTCTGTTCATCGCGAATAAATTCCCTCCTACACCGGATGAGCGGATTATTTTGCACCTACCGCTAAAGAAAATATTTACCAAGACTCCACCAGGGTTCGGTAGCATTGCCCTAAGATGGGTGGAAAATACGCCTTTTTACGATGCAATCGACACCGGCCCCAAACCCAGGCCAAGAGGCTCTGTAGGAGCGAATTTATTCGCGAACAGCTCCGAGGTCTGTTCATCGCGAATAAATTCGCTCCTACACCGGATGAGAGGATTATTTTGTACCTACCGCTAAAGAAAATATTTACCAAGACTCCACCAGGGTTCGGTAGCATTGCCCAAAGATGGATGGAAAATACGCTTTTTTACGATGCATCGGGTAGCTCCTGGGCCTTATGAATGTTTAGAAATTACCGCGAGATCAATTATCTGTCTCACGTTAGTGTGACTGACAACTGATAACACCCTATTTCAGGTTAGAATAATCCCATCATGAATCCAGCTTTTGTCCATCTCAGGGTCCACTCCGAATACTCCATGGTTGATGGCATGGTGCGGATCAAGCCGTTGGTGGCCCGGGTATCGGAACTCGGTATGCCAGCAGTGGCGGTCACCGACCAGTCCAACCTCTTCTCTCTGGTGAAGTTTTATAAGGCATCTATTGGCGCCGGGGTAAAACCGATCAGTGGCTCTGATGTCTGGATTCGGGATCCACTGGACGTCAACAAACCCCATCGACTGCTGCTGTTGGTACAGAGTGTTGAGGGCTATGCCAGCCTCACCCGCCTGGTCTCTCGCAGTTATCGTGAGGGGCAGCACCTGGGTCGCGCCATGATCGAGCGCGAGTGGTTGAATGAGGCGAGTTGTCGTGGGTTGATTGCGCTCTCCGGGGGGCGTGCCGGGGATATTGGCAGGGCGCTGCTTGCTGACAACAGGGAGGAGGCGGCAGCGCTGTTGGCAGGCTGGGTCGGGCTGTTTGGTGATCGCTTCTATCTTGAGCTACACCGTACCGGCAGGGAGGGGGAGGAGGAGGCTCTCCATCGCAGTGTTGAGTTGGCGCTGGCCCATGATCTCCCCGTTGTTGCCACCAACGATGTCCACTTTCTCTACGCAGATGATTTTGAAGCTCACGAGGTGCGGGTCTGCATTCATGAGGGTCGCACCCTGGATGATCACAGGCGGCCAAAGAACTACAGCGAGCAGCAGTATCTGCGCAGCACCGAGGAGATGGCGGAGCTCTTTTCCGATATTCCCGAGGCGCTGGAGAATAGCGTCGAGATCGCCAAGCGCTGTAATATCGAGTTGACTCTGGGTAAGAACTACCTGCCCGATTTCCCCGTGCCTGAGGGGATGACCATTGATGAGTTCTTCTCTGCTGAGTCGCAAAAGGGGCTGGAGCTGCGCCTTGAGGCCATTCTTGAAAGTAGCGACCCGGAGTATGCCGACAAGCGCAAACGCTATGATGAGCGCCTCCAGATAGAGCTGGATGTGATCAACCAGATGGGGTTTCCTGGTTATTTTCTAATCGTCGCCGACTTCATTCAGTGGGCCAAAGATAACGATATCCCTGTGGGACCCGGGCGTGGCTCTGGTGCCGGCTCGATTGTCGCCTACGCACTCAAGATTACCGATCTCGACCCTATTGAGCACGACCTCCTGTTCGAGCGCTTCCTCAATCCAGAGCGCGTCTCCATGCCCGACTTTGATGTTGACTTCTGCATGGATAAGCGTGACCTGGTGATTGACTACGTGGCGCGCAAATATGGTCGTGACTCTGTCTCACAGATCATCACTTACGGCTCTATGGCCGCCAAGGCGGTGGTGCGTGATGTCGGGCGGGTACTGGGTCACCCCTACGGCTTTACCGATCGTGTTGCCAAGATGGTGCCATTCGAGATCGGTATGACCCTCGATAAGGCGTTAAAGGAGAGTGAAGATCTGGCTCAGGCCTATGCCGAAGAGGAGGAGGTGTCCATGCTCCTCGATATGGCAAAGAAGCTCGAAGGGCTGGTCCGGAATGCAGGTAAGCATGCCGGTGGTGTAGTGATCTCTCCCGGCCTGTTGACCGACTTTACCCCGCTCTATTGTGAGGCGGGAGGTGAAAACCTGGTTACCCAGTTTGACAAGGACGATGTTGAGCAGGTGGGGTTGGTCAAGTTCGACTTTCTTGGTCTGCGGACCCTCACCATCGTTGACTGGGCGCTGAAAACGGTCAATCGCCAGCGTCAGTTGGATGGTGAGCCGGCGATCAATATCGAGAGCATCTCGATGGATGACGAAGCCGCTTTCCGGTTACTCAAAGGGTGCGAGACCACCGCCGTGTTCCAGTTGGAGTCCCGCGGCATGAAGGAGCTGGTCAAGAAGCTTCAGCCCGACTGCTTCGACGATATCACCGCACTGGTGGCGCTGTTTCGTCCCGGTCCCTTGCAGTCGGGTATGGTGGATGACTTCATCGCCCGTAAGCATGGTCTCCAGGAAGTGGTCTATCCCCACCCTGATCTGGAGCCCATTCTTAGCCCCACCTACGGCGTTATTCTCTACCAGGAACAGGTGATGCAGATCGCCCAGGTGCTGGCTGGCTACTCTCTCGGCGGAGCTGACCTGCTACGCCGGGCCATGGGTAAGAAGAAAGCGGAGGAGATGCAGAAACAGGGTCAAATTTTCCGCAAGGGGGCGGTGGAGCGCGGCGTCGACGAGGATACCGCCACCTACATCTTCGACCTGATGGAGAAATTTGCCGGTTACGGTTTCAATAAATCCCATTCGGCCGCCTACGCCCTGGTCTCCTACCAGACGATGTGGCTCAAGGCGCACTACCCGGCGGCATTTATGGCTGCGGTGCTTTCAGCGGATATGGACACCACTGAAAAGGTTGTGACGCTGGTCGAGGAGTGTCGCAGCATGGGGCTGACAGTGACGCCACCTCATGTCAATCACTCTCAATTCAAGTTTACCGTCAACGGCGATGACACCGTCATCTATGGTCTGGGTGCTATCAAAGGCGTGGGTGAGTCGGCGATCGACAGTATTATCGATAGCCGTCCTGAGGGTGACGGTTACCGGGATCTTTTTGCCTTCTGCCGCCTGATTGACCTGCGTAAGGTCAATCGTCGGGTACTGAGTTCCCTGGTCCGAGCCGGTGCGCTTGATGCGCTGGGAAGCAACCGTGCGACATTGATGTCACTGCTCCCTCTGGCACTAAAAATGGCGGAGCAGTATCACGCCTCCCAGGCGGCGGGTCAGAATGATCTCTTTGGCCTGGCAGACCCGGATCCGGTGGTCAGTAGCGATTCACAGGTGCTCCCCGATGCGCAGGAGGAGTGGGAGGATGAGATTCGCCTGCAGGGTGAAAAGGAGACGCTAGGGCTCTATCTCACCGGGCACCCCATCGATCGTTACCTGGATGAATTTTCTGGTCTTGGTATCACCCGCATAGGCAAGCTCTCCCTGGAGGAGGGGGGGGGTGAAGGGAAGTACCGGCGCCGCTCGGGTCAGCGGGTCATGGTGGCCGGGTTGGCCAAGTCAGTCAGCCATCGCCAGACATCAAGGGGGAAGATGGGAATCATCGAGTTGGATGATCGCAGTGGCCTCATTGAGGTGACGCTATTTTCCGATGCCTATGAGATGTACCAGGAGTTGCTGGTCTGCGACAGGATTCTCATGGTGGTGGGAAACCTCAACTATGATGAGTATCGTGGTGGCTTGAGTATCCGGGTGGATCAAGTCGCTGAGTTCGAGCATGCAAGGATCGCCAGTGCGGCTAGCCTGAAGTTGAAGGCTGACTGGCATTTGCTGGAAGAGATGAGCCACACCCCATCCGCCTTTGTCCAGGAGCTGGAGCGCATCTGCTCCCCCTATAGGGAAGGACATTGTGAACTTCAGCTTAGCTACCAGGGGCAGGATGCGAGTGGCACCTTAGTCTGTGGAGAAGCGTGGCAGCTGTCACCCAAGGATGAACTTTTGCGAAAATTGGAGCGCTTTCTGGGTGTGGATAGTGTCGAGGTGATTTACTCTCGTAACCATCGTGGTTAAAGATGCGGCCGCTGGTTGAGCTCTTCTCTCATTTTTTGGCAATCGACTCCGACCCCAAACATCCAACCGAATAGATACCCTCCTCTTTTTGTCGACAAAAAGTGGTTAAGCTACACTGTTATATCACTGTCGAATCCGGTATATTCCGCCCATGGATCTGAACTTCCTTGAATTTGAACAACCTGTCGCCGAATTAGAGGCGAAAATCGAAGAGTTGCGCCTGGTGGGTGATGATAACGAGATCAACATCCAGGATGAAATTACTCGCTTGGAGGGCAAAAGCCGATCCTTGACTGAGTCAATATTCTCTTCCCTTAAGCCATGGCAGATCTCGCAGCTGGCACGCCACCCGTTACGGCCCTATATGTTTGATTATATTGAACATATGTTCGACGATTTCCAAGAACTTCACGGTGACCGAGCATACGCCGACGACCACGCCATTGTCGGTGGCGTTGCTCGACTGGATGGTTCGCCGGTGATGCTGATAGGGCATCAAAAAGGCAGAGATACCAAAGAGAAGATCCACCACAATTTTGGTATGCCCCGCCCAGAGGGTTACCGCAAGGCCCTGCGTTTGATGGAGACCGCAGAGCGTTTCAAACTACCGATCCTCACTTTTATCGATACCCCTGGCGCTTATCCCGGTATTGGTGCCGAAGAGCGTGGTCAGAGCGAGGCGATTGCCAGAAACCTGATGGTGATGGCCGGTCTGAAAACACCCATTGTCTGTACGGTGATGGGGGAGGGCGGCTCTGGTGGTGCCCTGGCTATAGGCGTGGGTGATCGCGTGATGATGCTGGAGTACAGCACCTATTCCGTCATCTCTCCTGAGGGCTGTGCAACCATCTTGTGGAAGAGTGCCGACAAAGCTCCCCTGGCAGCGGAAGCGATGGGTATCACCTCAGGTCGGCTAAAAGAGCTGGGTCTGATCGATACCATCGTACCGGAGCCACTGGGTGGCGCGCATCGCGATATTCCGGCCGTTGCGGGTAATTTAAAGCGTGAACTGCTTAGCACACTGGAACATCTGCAGGCGACGCCAATCGATAAGCTGTTGGAGGAGCGATACCAGCGCTTGATGGGTTACGGAGAGTTTGCCAGCTGAGGCCGGCAGCGGGATTGGCGCATCAGGAGCCTGTCTGAGAATTGTGGACCTACTGTGGGAAAGCTGAGTCTGGTCAGATTCCATTGTTCCCGTTTAATATACTCAATATCTGTCTTAAACAATGAAAAAACCGGGCTCAAATCAGCCTCTCCCTCGCTACAGTCGCTACTCTCAGACAGGCACCTAGATGGTCTTCTCAACGGCCGCCCTCCACGATCTCCTGAAAGCACTTCCTCAGCCCCCATGCTACTGGATCGCCTATAGCGGTGGCCGCGACTCGCATGTGCTTCTCCATGCCATGGCGGCCCTATCTGACCGGCTGAACCAACCCCTTCGGGCCATCCATATCAATCATGGGCTACAGTCAGCCGCCATTGGCTGGGAGGCACACTGCCTTGCAACCTGTAAAGATTTGGCGGTTCCTCTTGAGATCATTCGCCTGGAGCTATCACCCAAAAGAGGAGAGAGCCTGGAGGCATTGGCCCGGGATGGCCGATACGGTGCCATTCGTGGGCTGATCAAAGCGGGTGAGCTTCTATTGACCGCCCATCATCAGGATGATCAAGCGGAGACGCTTCTGCTACAGCTGCTAAGAGGGGCCGGACCTGCCGGTCTTGGCGCAATGCCAAGGCTTGATAAGTTTGGCGCCGGTTTTCGTGCCAGACCCTTGCTGGGATTTTGCCGGGATGAGCTGGCAGACTATGCCACTGAGCAGCAACTCAACTGGATAGAGGACGCGAGTAACCTCGACCTCTCTTTTGATCGTAACTATCTAAGAAATGAGCTCTTCCCTCTACTGCAAACCCGCTGGCCCGGTGTCGCGCGTACTTTCTCTCGTAGTGCCAGCCATTGTGCCGAGAGTCACCACTTGGTCGAAGCCCAGGCGGCACAGGAGTTGGGCGGGTTGCGGGGCTCAATAGAGGGCACCCTCGATATACCCCGGTTGCTGCTGCTTCCACGGGATAGAATCAGGGCTGTCTTGCGTTACTGGATAACCAGCTCAGGTTTCTCACTACCCAGTACGGTAAAGCTGAATTACATAATTGATGAAGTGATCCATGCTGATGAGGAGAGATCACCGTTACTGCAGTGGTCCGGGGCTGAGGTAAGGCGCTATCGCAAGCACCTCTATCTAATGACACCCCTGACGGAAGTTGATGCTGACCAGGTAGTGGTTATTGAGCCGGATATAAGTTGGCGTTTATCTCCAGGCATGGGCGAGTTTAAGTTGCTGGCGGGAGAGGGCGGGATTGATCCCAGGTTACTGAGTGGTGAGGCGCTACAGATTCGTTATCGTCCACTCAATTCACGCCTTCATATTCAGGGTAGGCCCCACTCCAGCCGCTTTAAAAACTACTACCAGGAGAGAGGCATTCCTCCCTGGATGCGTGGACGATTACCCCTGCTTTACGCCGGTGACCAACTGGTAGCGGTGGCCGATCTCTCTATCTGCCACCCTTTTGGTATCGGTGATGGGCGGCAGGGGTTGCTACCCAGTTGGAAGCGTTGAGCTAACTTAATTGGCTGCGAATAGACGCAAATATGTGTGTTGATAACGATCTATTTACAGCTAATATCAAGCTATTGGGTCGGGTGCCGGTAACTTCTCAAAAAGTCCGTGCCATAGGGGGGCAGTAACCCCTTTTCTCGAGACGCGGTGAATAGATCCCTGTACGCTCACAGCAGCACCCCTGCTGCTGTACGTCCTGAAAAGGTGTCACAGCACCCACCTGAAAGTTATCCATCTGCACTGGGTTATTGAGAAGTTACGGGTGCCGCCAGTTATTGCGCCTAGGGATTATTTTTCAAGGCAGGAAAGCCACCCTGTAGAAGAGAAGCATCAAATCCCAGTTTATTCATAAGGAAGGTGGCGGCTGAGCTACGCTGACCGGTATCACAACAGAAGATGTACTGTAGTGACCTGTCCATTTCGGCACTGCGGCGGTGTAGTTGATGTAGGGGGATATTAATAGCCCCCTCCATGCGGCAGTTTTCAAACTCATCCTCCATACGGACATCAACTCTGATTGCGCCCTTGCGTACCAACGCTGTTGCCGTCTCAAGATCGACAGATTTAAGTAGAGGCTCTTCCAGAAGCACTGAGAAATCTTCCTTTGACAGACGCATCAGTTTGCCGTCAGTGAGCATGGTGACCGTTGCATTGCGAGGGGCATCGGAGATCAATGCCTCTTCACCAAAACTATCACAGCGCTCCAGTTGAGCAAGGATTGCATCACCTGAATCCAGCGGACGAGTGACACGGCAGCGCCCTTGAGAAATGATGTAGTAGTAGTCGCCTGCTTCCCCCATGTTGATGATCACCTCACCCGCTCTGGCTGCCACCTCTTGCATGCGGCTGAACAGTCGTTGGATATTAGCTACCGGCAGTTTCATGAAGATGTTGGTCTGCAGCATCGCCATCATCCAGGCACTCTCTTCTACCCCTGGACCATCTGCCATATCGACATCCGAAATAGAGGCACTGGAGAGCTGAGTCTCGGCAAACTCCCCCCATGCCAGTAGCTTTCCCAGCAGACACGCATCAACACGGGCTATAACGGCACTCTCCGAGATGACGGTACCCTGATGAATTCTAGGTTTTTGGTTCGAGAGAGCATGCAGGGCCTGGTCTGTACCCGAAGCGACCCGCTGCTGCTGATTCTCATCGGCAAGTTGAATTTCGCCACTCATGAGAAAGAGCGTGTCGTTATCCTGATCACCTACCTGGAACAGCAGCTCACCTTTGTGATAGCGCTTTATGGTGGTGTTATTGGCCAGATAGAGCAGGCTCTCTTCGTAGAGGGCGCGTATCGGGATCAGTGTGCGAAATTTATTGAGATCTAGATCCATGGTGGTATTACGAAAAATCTGCAGTTGCTCACTCTGGACTGAAGCGGTGTGATGGGTCCATGGTGCTAACACTATGCAATTATCGTTTGCGGCACAAGAGCTAAGCGGTAATTTCCGTAACTTATCAATAACCCAGTGCAGATGGATAACTTTCAGGTGGATGCAGTGACACCTTTTCAGGACGTACAGCAGCAGGGATGCTGCTGTGAGCGTACAGGGAGGTATTCACCGCGTCTCCTGAAAAGGTGTTACTGCACCCCTATGGCACGGACTTTTTGAGAAGTTACTAATTTCCGTGAAACCTGTTTGTAGTGTAATATTCGCGCTCTGTTTTGCGTGAGGTAAGCTATGCAGGATCTCAATCCGATCACCAATAAAATCAGCGAATTACAAGGGCGTTCCCAGACCCTGAGGGGGTACCTTTGACTACGATGAGAAGCAGGAGCGTCTGACCGAGGTTCTGCGGGAACTGGAAGACCCCGGCGTGTGGAGTGAACCTGAACGTGCCCAGGCGCTGGGCCGGGAGCGTTCTGCCCTGGAGGCGGTGGTGATTACCCTGGATGAGCTCAGAGACGGTCTCATTGATGTCCGTGATCTAGTTGAGATGGCCTTTGAAGAGGAGGATGAGGAGACCGTTGATGCGCTGATCTCTGATCTGGAGGGCTATGAGGTTCAGGTATTTGAACTGGAGTTCAGGCGCATGTTCGCGGGTGAGATGGACCCCAATAACGCCTTTGTCGATATTCAGGCAGGTTCCGGTGGCACAGAGGCCCAGGATTGGTCTGAGATGCTGCTGCGTATGTACCTGCGCTGGGGGGAGAGTCGGGGTTTTAAGACCGAGCTGATGGAGGTATCAGCTGGCGATGTGGCGGGAATTAAGTCGGCCACCATCCGTTTTATCGGCGATTACGCCTTTGGCTGGTTGAGAACCGAGATCGGTGTTCATCGACTGGTGAGAAAATCTCCCTTTGATTCAGGCAACCGCAGACACACCTCCTTTGCTGCGGTGTTTGTCTCCCCGGAGGTTGATGATTCGATTGAGATCGATATCAATCCAGCCGATCTGCGTATCGATGTCTACCGTGCCAGTGGTGCCGGTGGTCAGCATGTGAACAAGACCGAGTCGGCGGTACGCATTACCCACAACCCAACGGGCGTGGTGGTGCAGTGTCAGAACGACCGCTCCCAGCACAAGAACAAAGACCATGCGATGAAACAGCTTAAGGCGAAGCTTTACGAGCGGGAGATGCAGAAACGTAGTGAAGGACAGCAGGCACTGGAAGAGACCAAGTCGGATATCGGCTGGGGTAGCCAGATCCGTTCCTATGTGCTGGATCAGTCCCGTATCAAAGATCTGCGGACCGGTGTAGAGACCGGTAACACCCAGGCGGTGCTGGATGGTGGGCTGGATCTATTTATCGAGGCGAGCCTGAAAAGTGGCTTGTAACTCCCCGTTTCGCGGCGGGATCAAAATCGAATATTGAAAGGCGAGTTGAAGAATGACTGACGAAATCCAGGATGAGAACAAACTCATAGCCCAGCGTCGAGAGAAATTGGGGCAGATTCGAGAACGCGGTATCGCCTTTCCCAACGACTTTCGTCGTAATGTGGTGGCGGGTGAACTGCATGCCGAGTACGGTGAAAAAGAGCCTGAAGAGCTGGAGGCGATGGCTGTTCGGGTTCGGGTTGCTGGCCGCATGATGAGCCGCAGAATCATGGGTAAGGCGAGCTTTGCTCATGTACAAGACATGTCGGGCAGTATTCAGCTGTTTGTTCAGCGCGACTCCCTACCAGAAGGCTTCTACAACAAGCAGTTCAAGAAAGAGCTGGATGTGGGGGATATCGTTGGCGCCGAAGGAGCGCTGTTTAAGACCAAGACGGGAGAGCTGTCGGTACGCTGTGATGAGTTTCGCCTGCTGACTAAATCCCTGCGGCCACTACCTGAGAAGTTTCATGGTCTCACCGATCAAGAGCAGCGCTATCGCCAGCGCTATCTTGACCTGATCATGAGTGAGGCTTCACGGGAGACCTTTAGGATTCGTACCCGGACCGTTCAGTTTATCCGTAGCTACCTCAATGAGCGTAACTTCATGGAGGTGGAGACACCCATGATGCAGGCGATACCGGGTGGCGCTACGGCAAGGCCTTTCCTCACTCACCACAACGCCCTCGATATGCAGCTGTTTCTGCGTATAGCGCCGGAACTCTACTTGAAGCGTCTGGTCGTGGGGGGATTTGAGCGGGTCTATGAGATCAATCGTAATTTCCGCAACGAAGGGCTCTCCACCCGGCACAATCCCGAGTTCACCATGCTCGAATTTTATGAGGCCTACGCTGACTATCTCGACTTGATGAACCTGACCGAAGATATGCTGCGTAATCTGGCGCTGGAGGTAGTGGGTGATACGCTGGTCACCTATCAGGGAGATGAGTACGACTTCGGCAAGCCCTTTGACCGCATGACGATCAAAGAGTCCATTCTGCACTTCAACGCCAATATCAGTGAACAGGATCTGGATGATCTCGACAAAGCGCGGGCCATTGCTGAGGGGTTGGGTATCCACCTGAAAGATAGTTACGGCCTCGGCAAGGTGCAGATTGAGATATTCGAGAAGAGTGTAGAGCATCGGTTGATGAATCCGACCTTTATCACCGCCTACCCCACCGAGGTATCACCTCTGGCACGGCGCAATGATGATGATCCTTTCGTTACTGACCGGTTTGAATTCTTTGTCGGTGGTCGTGAGATCGCCAACGGCTTCTCCGAGCTCAACGATGCCGAGGATCAGGCAGAGCGTTTCAGGAAGCAGGTTGAAGAGAAGGAGGCGGGTGATGATGAAGCGATGCATTACGACGAAGACTATGTGCGTGCACTGGAGCACGGTATGCCGCCGACGGCGGGAGAGGGCATAGGTATAGATCGCCTGGTGATGCTATTTACTGATTCCGCCTCGATTAGAGATGTGCTGCTGTTCCCACATATGCGGCCTGAGTAACGGTAGCTCGGCGGCTCCTTGGTGGCCAAGAAAACGTAAAGCTAACCGAGCGTCATAGGCCAATCGTATGGCCATTGGAGGGGTAGGC
>JBEVXV010000727.1:0-3198 GCA_040505915.1 Sedimenticola sp.
GGTTATACCCAGGAGACGGGATGTTGCCGAGTGCTTAGTCGTGGAGATATGAGATGGCGGTCTGGGTCTGCATCCGTGATAGAGCGTGATTGATCGAACGTGATGCAGTGAAGCGCCATATAGGTCCTGATCTTGTGGGAAGCCACTTCCACCAATACACGTGCGGAGTATCGTGCGTTCAGGGATATTGTGATATCTTGTGATAGTAGTACATGGTCCAGTTGGGGGTGGGTTTTGGCAGATGTGCCAGTGCTGAGAGTCGTTACTAGTATTGGGGATCATGGATGTAAACCACAGTGAGGAGTCATATGTACAGTAAGGGGGACGGTGACCGTAGGGAAAATGAACATTGCCTTAACATATACTATCTGTGATAACGAGACTCTTGTACATGTACTGTAATCTGATAAATGTGATATAAATAGCAGAATATCTTGTAAACTTCTAGCAGCCAGTGTTATATTAAACCCCAAAAGAATGCTGCCCGGTCACTCCCGTGACAAATGGTGTCAGAAGTGGGATTCTTTTGTGGGATTTTTATGGAACTGACTGCTGTTGCTAGGGGTAACACATGAAACTAGATTGTGGAAATTGGTGGTGATATCGACTAGCATTGAGGGTGATGTTTGGGTAGTTTTTTTTTGGAATCTTTAGGGATCACTTGCCCACAGGTGTACGCTGTCTGTCTATGGTGAATACATACACTTGCGTACTTGCATTCTCCCATAGTCTTGAGTGAACTTCGATTCAAATGACACTTTGATCAGTCTTTAGCCAACTCGTAGGTGATAGGCGATTGTTGGTGTGTGGTGTGAGGTGCGACTTTGGTAGTCGGTGTTGAATATTAGTGATCAGACTGTGCACACTAGTGAATTACACCATGGACATAGACAAACTGAGACGCCTTGGTATAGAGTTAGGGTATGAAGGAGATGATCTAAAGGGGTTTGTTCGGGATCAACAGACTATTCTGAGAGAAGAAAGAGTTGCAGAGAGGGAGAAGGAGAAAGAGGAAAGGGAGTTGGAACGGGAGAAAGGGGAAAGGGAGTTGGAACGGGAGAAATGGGAAAGGGAGTTAGAGCGTGATAAGGCTCATGAGATGGTGAAGTTGAAGGAAATAGAGTTTGCACACGAATTAAACATACTTACCCTTAAAGCGCGGAGTGCCATGCCGAGCCATATGCAAGAATCTCCTTCCTCAAACTTTACTCCCCGTGCCCCAAAGCTTCCTCCCTTTACTGAATCCACTGATGAAATGGATGCATATCTACTGAGATTCGAGAGATATGCTACTAGTATGAAATGGGACAAAAGTGTCTGGGCAATCCATCTCAGTGCACTGTTGCAAGGTAATGCACTGAGCGTGTATTCATTACTTCCCGCGGACAAAGCAGTAGATTATGATGTTTTGAAAACAGCACTTTTAAAGCGATTTGATATGACGGAAGATGGGTTTAAGAGTAAGTTTCGGGTAAGTAAACCAGAGTCGGGTGAAACATTTCAACAATTTTCGGTACGACTCGGAAGTTACCTGACGCGATGGATAGAGATGGCCGAGGTAGAGCAGACATATGAAGGTTTGTATGACCTAATACTCAGGGACCAGTTTGTGAAGGTATGTAACCGAGAGTTGAAGTTGTTTATCAAGGAGAGGACACCTACAGACATCGAGTCTATGGCGAGCCTAGCAGACCAGTTTAAAGAGGCTAGAGGTATGAAAGCAGCTCAGCTGGTACGACAAGGTGGGAATTATCCAAATAGGTCACACTCTCCAGGTAATGAAAGGAATCTTCAGAAACGGGACACCAGTCCGGGACATACATCACGGAAGGTAGAGTATACCGGCTATACAAAAACAGATAAGAGGTGTTACAGGTGTGGAAGACATGGACATATAGCGACGGACTGTCCGGATAAACATAAAGTAGGTAGTGTGACAAGAGATGATACCCGAGGTAGGCAGGGTGAACCTAGGCATCGGAGGCCGAATTGGGGAAAACGCAGTCCATCGAGAAGTTCATCACGTAGTCCATCACCTAGAGGTAGGAAGGTACGATTTGACGATGATAACGAAAATGTCAAGGTATGTAACACTTGTACGATTTTTCGGACTGAGGGACTAGATGTGATGAGCAACAACTGTGTACCGATGGTGACGACTTCATATGGAAAACCACAGACATCATCTATGCCTACATCTAGTGGCAGACTAGGTAACATTTCAGTTTCAGTCTTGCGAGATACAGGCTGTAGCGGAGTGGTGGTGAAACATGCTCTGATAGATAGTAAAAGTCTGAATGGGAAAACACAGGTATGCGTTTTAGCTGATGGAAATAAAGTGGAGGTACCCATGGCAGACCTGTATATCGACACACCATACTTTGTCGGGGATGTAGAAGCATGGTGTATGGAAAATCCAATATATGACGTGATTATTGGAAACATATCAGGAGCTAGAGAGCCAACCGATCCTGATCCAACCTGGGTGGTAGCCGCAGTACAAACGAGACAACAGGTAAGAAATCAGGAGAAGCCACATCCAAAACTGAAAGTACCAGGGGCAATTGATGACGAGGTAAGTGTAGATGATATGCGAAAAGACCAAGAGCAAGATGAAACCCTGGCGAAGATTAGAGAGTCGGTGAAAGAAGGTAAAGTAATCACAGGGAAAAACGAGTCCAAGGTACGATTCATCGAAAAGAAAGGACTGGTTTATAGACTTTTTGAGTCGAAACGGGTAGCCCATGGAAAACTATTCTCACAGTTGGTTGTACCAAAGAAACATAGGCAGGCGGTGGTGAAGTTGGCCCATGAATCCCTGATGGCAGGACATATGAGCACAGGCAGAACAGTAAGTAGAGTTCTCTCTGAATTTTACTGGCCAGGAGTGCAATCAGATACCAGAAGATTTTGCCGTTCCTGTGATATCTGCCAACGGACGATGCCAAAGGGGCGGGTAAGTAAGGTACCATTAGGTCAAATGCCACTCATAGATACGCCTTTCCAGAGAGTAGCTGTTGACATTATAGGACCGTTACAACCTGCAACTGATAAGGGAAACAGGTATGTATTGACATTGGTGGACTATGCCACGAGATACCCGGAGGCAATTGCATTGCCCAACATAGATACAGAGAGGGTAGCGGAAGCATTGATAGACATGTTTTGCCGGATCGGATTTCCAAGAGAAATGGTAAC
>JBEVXV010000728.1:0-16292 GCA_040505915.1 Sedimenticola sp.
CTGTGCATCAGACCAAGCACCCGGTAACAGGTGTCGAGGTTGTCGACGACGATGCGGAAGGCGTATACATCCACCACTTCGGTAAAAGAGAGCTTCTTCTCCCGCATCTTCTTGAAGATACTGTAGAGGTGTTTTTCACGCCCATCCACAAGAGCGTTGACACCCTCCCCCCCAAGCCGGCGCCGAATCGACTTTTTGATGTTCTTCAGCACCTCCTTGCGGTTACCGCGGGCGCCTCGCACCGCCTCTTTCAGCGCCCGATAACGCATCGGCCAGTGGGCTGCAAAGCTGAGTTCTTCAAGCTCTGTGCGAAGATTGTAAATACCGAGACGGTTGGCAATGGGGACGTAGATATCCAGAGTCTCCAGGGCAATACGACGACACTTCTTAGGCGACATCACACCCAGTGTCCGCATATTGTGCA
Organism: Sedimenticola sp.; assembly: GCA_040505915.1. GTDB lineage: Bacteria > Pseudomonadota > Gammaproteobacteria > Chromatiales > Chromatiaceae > Vondammii. The sequence continues at coordinate 425 of JBEVXV010000728.1, forward strand.
GTCGATCCGCCAGCTTTATCAGGATGACCCGGATATCCTTGGTCATCGCCAGAATCATCTTGCGAAAACTGGCCGCCTGGGCTTCGGCTTTGGAGCGGAAATCGATCTGGCTCAACTTACTCACACCATCCACCAGATCGGCGATCTCCTCGTCGAACTCCTTGGCCATCTGCTCCTTGCCCACCTTGGTATCCTCGATAACATCATGGAGGATTGCCGCCATCAGACACTTATGGTCGATGCGCATATCTGCAAGAATCCTGGCCACCGCCAGAGGGTGAAATATGTAGGGCTCACCACTTTTGCGCTTCTGGCCCTCATGGGCCTCAGCACTGAAGAGGTAGGCTCGATAGACCTCCTGAATCTGCTTCGGGCTCAGGTAGCTTTCGAGGTGAACACAGAGATCACTGATGAGAAAGCGTGGCTTGCCGCGATTTTTTTTAGAACCGGTTCGGGATTTTGTCATGACCGCACCCTCTAAACGGTAACGGCCGCACCATGCAGTGGCGCGACCGTTGTCGAAAAGAGCGGGGCTGGATCTGCGGTATACAGCATCAGGTCAGGCAGCGGGAGTCTTACCCTCACCCTGAAGTTCGGCCGCAAGCTCCTCCTCCAGAGACGCCATATCGATTTCGGGCTCTTTCGGCGGATTGATCACATTGTCATCAACCAGCCCTGCGGCAATCTCACGCAGGGCCATGACCGTCGGTTTATCGTTCTCCCACGGTAGCAAAGGGTCAACACCGTTAACCAATTGACGGGCGCGCTTGGTCGCCAGAAGTACCAAGCCGAAACGGTTATCGACATGCTCAAGACAATCTTCTACGGTAACGCGGGCCATTCCTATGATACTCCGGGGCTCTATCCACAACGGGATAAGTCGTGGAAATAGTGAAACTGAATACTCACCCATCGACCTGACCGGTGACGGATCGGCAATATTAGCCTATCCCAATAGTGCTGCCAACTGCTTTTCAAGCCGTTGTGACTGTAGCGACTGTCGCAGACGCAGGCCGATGACCACCGCACGCATCTCTTCCAGCGCCAGATTGAAGTCATCATTGATCAGAATATAGTCGTATTCGTGGTAGTGGGACATCTCATCCCGGGCCTGAGCCATCCGCCCATCAACGATCTCCTCACTGTCCTGCCCCCGGGCATTGAGGCGGTCGCGCAGTGCCTCCGGCGTTGGCGGCAGGACAAAAATAGAGACCGCATCGACGAAGCGTCGGCGAACCTGGTGCGCACCCTGCCAGTCGATCTCCAGCACCACGTCGAGGCCACTACCCAACTGCTCACGGATACCCGCCTCGGAGGTTCCATAATAGTTACCAAACACCTCGGCATGCTCAAGAAATGCGCCCTCATCAACCATCCCGCCAAACCGAGTCTTGTCGATGAAATGATAGTCCACGCCATCCACCTCCCCGGGCCGCATCGCTCTGGTGGTGTGAGAGACAGAGACGCGCATCTGCGCCTCGGTTGCCAGCAACGCTTTGAGCAGACTGGTTTTTCCGGCACCGGAGGGAGCGGAAACAATGTATAGGGTACCTGTGGTCATTCTTTTCTCTAAAGTTGGCAGTTGGCAGTTGGCAGTTGGCAGTTGGCAGTTGGCAGTTGGCAGTGATTATGGAGTACAGTGTGTAGATTACAACCGTGGCCGATAACAATCGGCCATGCTCTCACACTGCCGGCGTGGCGCCCAACCCGCTTTTCCTGACAACTGACAACTGATAACTATTCAATATTCTGCACCTGCTCACGCATCTGTTCGATCAGCACCTTCAGTTCAACCGAAACCCGGGTCATCTCCACATCACTGGACTTGGAGCCGAGGGTATTGGCTTCACGGTTCAGCTCCTGCATGAGAAAGTCGAGGCGGCGGCCAACCGGTTCATTACGCTTGAGTACGCTCACCACCTCATCGAGGTGGGTCTGCAGCCTATCCATCTCCTCATCCACATCCAACCGTTGCGCCAGTAGCGCCATCTCCTGCTCCAGACGATCGGGATCAAGGGATTGACTCACTTCATCCAGCCGTGCTTTCAACCGGTTACGCAGCGACTCCAGCACCTGCGGCATCAGTTCCCGAACCTTGACCACCTCCACCCGCATGGCGGTGACCCGCTGAGTGATCAGCTCAGCCAATCGCTCACCCTCCCGCCCACGTGAATCGAGCAGGCCGTCAATCGCCTGCTCCAGCAGCTCAATCGCCTGCTTGTGTACCGGCGCCAGATCAACCTCTTCCGCCTCAAGCACACCGGGCCAGCGCATGATATCCATCGCCTTTGGCGGCACTGACTCATGCAGCAGGTGACAAACTTCATCCGCAGCATCAATAATCTGCTGTGCCAGTCGCCGGTTAACCCTGACAGCTGCCGAGGAACCCACTGACGCTGTGAAACGCAGTGTGCAATCCACCTTGCCGCGACCCAGGCGCTTGTTCAATCGCTCCCGCATCAGGTGTTCCAGGCTTCGCAACTCTTCGGGCAGCCGAACCGAAGCCTCCAGATAGCGGTGGTTTACAGAGCGAATTTCGCACACAAGTTCACCTTGGTCATTCTGGATCTCTTTTCGCGAAAACGCTGTCATGCTAAATATCATAAATACCACCTTCTAGTTGGGGTGAACCAGCGACAATGTTGGTATGATAATGCGCATTTACATCACATGCAGCCCGGATGTGACGCGATGATCGTGCCGGGATTGATCTGTTCAGGCAAATTTGTGACTCAATCAATGGCCTAACCTGTTGATGATCGGGATAATGTCGTCTGCAGGTGGCCGGATCGGTGCAAGGGCGCATAAGTGGAGGCTGGTTACAGTTTATCATCGGTAACTATTCAGCTCACCCCTGAAATCCGCCATTTCTGCGTTACAAAATGATCATTTACACTTGTAAACTCACATTTTGCGCCTTGAACTGACGAATTTCAGGGGCAATCTGAACAGTTACGACATCGTGCTGAATAGTTACTATCATCACTTATACGAGATGACTGTTTTTTCAGCCCAGACAGTTGATAGATAGAGCAGCCCGGCACAACACCCGGGCTAGGAGCTGGCTATTTCAGCCAAAGAGAAAAATCAACGAAGCTGCCTCCCAACGGGAACAGTTCTCGACTGCTACACCATCATAAAACCGATGGGCAGCGGCGGTTTCAGCCTTATCTATGTGGCGGAGGATAACGACACTCAGGATCAGGTGGTAATCAAAGAGTACCTGCCGAAAAAACTCGCCACTCGTGGTGAGCGGGACAGTATTGAGATTCTCAGTGAATCAAAAACTGATGCTTTTCACAACGGTCGTAGGCTCTTCTTTCATGAAGCCCAGGCGCTGGCCACCCTGCGACATCCAAATATTGTTAATGTCCGCACCTTCTTCCTGGCCAACAATACTGCATACTTGGTAATGGATTTTGAACATGGAAGAAATCTCGGCAGCTACATCAAACAACACAAGGGAAAGCTCAGCAGTACTTTTCTGACGACCGTATTTCCATTCGTACTGGATGCCCTGAGCCTGATACATGCCAAAGGTTATCTGCACCTGGATATCAAACCAAGCAACATTCACATCCGTCCCGGCGGCTCCCCTCTGCTGCTCGACTTCGGCGCAGCCCACCGCTTTGCCACCAGCCGTAAAAGACAACCATCCCAAGTGGTGACGCCGGGCTTTGCCCCGGTGGAGCAGTACTACTCCTCAGGTTATGTCGGCCCCTGGAGCGATGTCTATGCCATGGGAGCGGCCATGCGCGCATGCATAGAGGGTAAACCCCCGCCGTCTGCGATTGAGCGTCACGCCAAAGACAAAATGAAGCCTATTGCCGGACTTTTCAAGCACAGCTACCCCCCCTACCTGCTCGATATCATCGACTGGGCGATGGAGATTGACCCACTGCTGCGGCCACAAAATGCCGGTATCATGCTCGAAGCGCTTAGCAGTAAAAAGATACGTAGCAAGGAAGCATCTTCACATAGAGGCATCGGAATCGGCGACAGGCCCATAATATGAATCTCAAGCAGGACATTCTCGCGGGGAAAGCGGCTCATACCAGTCTCATTGGCGACCGCAAGAGCAACCAGGATCGCTGTATCGGTCTGCACCACAAGCAGTGCTCCCTTTTTGCTTTGGCAGATGGCATGGGCGGTCATCCCCGAGGAGAGCGCGCTGCAGAGATTTTTATCGATACCTGCAAGCACTACCTCTCGATCATGCCCCAGCCGATCATGAACCCCGACCGTTTTCTTACCCGCCTGATGCATAAGGCCCATGAGAGTATCCTCACTTTCGGCTATGACCAGTCCCCCCCCATCGACCCGCGCACCACGGCTGTTGCGGTACTGATTCAGAGCGGCTGTGCCTTCTGGGCCCACGCTGGCGATAGCCGTTTCTACCTGTTGCGCCATCAACGGATCGCCTTCCGCACCACCGATCACTCGTATGTAGAGCGCCTGCGCAGGAGCGGATTGATATCAGCTAATCAGCAGCAAGTGCACCCTCAGCGCAACTATGTCACCCGCTGCCTCGGCGGAACCACCAGCGCCCCCGAGGTCACCCTTGGCAAAGCGACACTGGAGGCGGGGGATATACTGCTTCTCTGCAGTGATGGTCTGTGGGGAAGCATAAGCAATGAGATGATAAGTGAAGCGCTGTACAGCAATAATTCACTCCCCGAATCAGTACGTTTCCTGGCGCAAGAGGCGGCTCAGAAAAAGTTCCCGGAGAGCGACAATGTCACTCTGTTATCGGCACAAATAATTGCACAAGAGCAGCCAACGAATAGTGCCGACAACAGCACCTCAGCACAACCGGAAAACCTGACCAACGCCATCGCCGAGCTGAAGAGTGCGATTGACAACTTTCAATCCAAAAAAGAGACCAAGTGAATACATAACTATTCAGCACGGTAATCCGGAACTCAGGTGTAGGAGCGAACTTGTTCGCGAAGAGCACGTTTCGTAGTCCATCGCGAACAAGTTCGCTCCTACACTTCTGTTCCATCATAACTATGGTTTTCAGGATTTTGGTACAGAGCCTTTATAAGGATACCTACGGCAGGGGGCGGAGTCGATTGCGCTGAGACCTTGGGAAAATACACCCATTTTGCCGCAATCGACTCCGACCCCGAGCACCCGCTGAATAGTTACCGGTAAATGATCATTTTGTAACGCAGAAGTGACGGATCTTAGGGGTGAGCTGAATAGTTACGTGAATACAACCGTTCCACTCTGCATCGCTGTACAATGCCCCTTAACCTAACCACCCATCAAATAACCCAGCTTGAGGATTGACCTAAACATGAGACCCAGCGGCCGCAACCCGGATCAGATGCGCACCCTCCGTTTTACCCGTAACTACACCAAACATGCCGAGGGCTCAGTCCTGGTGGAGTTTGGTGATACCAAGGTGATCTGCACCGCCACCGTGGAAGAGCGGGTACCCAGATTTCTCAAAGGAACAGGGCAGGGCTGGATTACCGCCGAATACGGCATGCTGCCGCGCTCCACCAACAGCCGCATGGGGCGTGAGGCGAGCCGGGGCAAGCAAGGAGGGCGTACGCTGGAAATCTCGCGCCTAATCGGCCGCAGCCTGCGCGCCATCGTCAACCTGGATCAACTGGCTGAGCACACTATCACTTTCGACTGCGACGTTATCCAGGCCGATGGCGGCACCCGCACCGCCTCCATCTCTGGCGCCTATGTCGCCCTCTGTGACGCCGTCAACGGCATGATTGCCGCCGGCAAGCTGAAGAGCAGCCCGTTGATCGGTCAACTCGCCTCAGTATCGGTCGGCATTTATGAGGGAGTACCGGTACTCGACCTCGATTATGCCGAGGACTCCACTGCCGAGACCGATATGAACGTGGTGATGAATGACAGCGGCGCCTTTATCGAGGTTCAGGGCACCGCCGAGGGCACCGCCTTCCGAATGGAGGAGTTGCAGGCGATGCTTGATCTGGCTTCCAAAGGAATCACCGAGATTATGGAGGAACAAAAAAACGCTTTGGCAAGCTGAGGCAGCTAACGCCCTTCCCGGGCTGCCGCTCTCCGGCAGCCCGTACCCCTCCCCCCGGCAACAACTGCAATGATTGTCTATACTTACCGAATCTAAGGATCACCCATACGGGATCCTCTCTGTTTGGCTGGTTCCAGCTTAAGGAATCCAACTGAAAAATGCCCCTCTCTTAAACATGGATATTTGGAGGCTGTAATGGGCAAATTGGTAACAACCACCCTCTTCTTGTTGGGTCTTCTCTCTTCTGCAGTCGAAGCAGAAACCGTAAAGGTACATCCCCTCTCCCAGGCGCCAGTTGTGGATGGTTTGATTGATGACTGGAATAAAATCCCAGAAACCACCATCCCACTACGACCCATCATCACCAACACGGCAGTGGAGGCAAAAAAAGTGATGCTCAAGGCAGGCTACTTTGCCGACACCGCCTACTTCTATTTGCGCTGGCCCGACAGCGAGGAGAACCGGGTTCACAAGCCCTATGTCTGGAACAAGCAGAAGAAGCGCTATGTTCGCGGCCCACAAAGAGAGGATCGGTTCAGCATGCAATTCGCCATGGAGGGCGAGTACACCACCGACTGGCCCTCCGCAGACCATTTCAAGGCTGACATGTGGCACTGGAAATCAGCCCGCACAGCCCCGCTGAACATAGTCCACGACAAGATGACCATCGTCAGTGGCAAGCCTCTGATTCGGGCCACCCAATTGAAGCGCCCTGATGGTGGTATCACCTATGTTCTGCGCCCATCCGATGCCGGAATACAACCCTACACCACCAAACGCTACCGCAACCTGGAACAGCAGGAGATGCCAAAATACCAGCTCAACCCTGAGGTCAGCGGCTCTGTAGCAGATGTGAAGGCCAAGGGACGCTGGTCCAACGGCTTCTGGCACCTGGAACTGTCACGCAAGCTGGATACGGGAAATGAAGATGACGCGGTATTCAAAACCGGTGAGTCACTGCCGGGAGGTATTGCCATCTTCGATGCCTCCGAGACTGACGATCACGCCATCTCCGACACCCTCAATTTTCAGTTCTGACCGTCATGGAGAAAAAACGACAACCTATCAGGCACTTCAGGAGGCTGGAGTGGATCGTTGCGGTCTATATGGGGACGGCGGCGTTGGTACTGATCTGCGGCATGCTCTTCTCCCTCTACCTCCTGGACAATGCAAACAGGCAGATAGAGGATGACCGCAACCGTATGCTCAGTGCCCTCGACAATACCGAGGAACTCCTTACCTACAACATCCCGCTGATGAGTGCACTTGATGCACTCGACCAGGCAGCCTACCGTTTTAACCACGATCTCGGCATGATCACATCAAACCCGGCCCAGACAATCACACCATTCACTGAACATACCACCAAGCTGGAGCAGGTGGCAGCCAGATTGGAGCAGCTGTTACCGCGCACACTGACAACACGCACCTCTCTGATCGACTCCACCTTAACCCTCGCCGACATTGCCGACGAAGCCTCGCTGGAAACCGCCGTCAACAACCTGCAGCAACTCTACCGCGACAGTATCGGCCCGATGGAAGAGGCAGACCTGCACATCAAGCAAAACCGGGCACAAATGAATCAGCAACATACGCAGCTGCTGTCATCGGTATCCAACAACAACAGCCTGATCCAGGCCCAACTGAACTCAAGAGATAATCTCTTTCAGCAACCGATCACTATTCTCAGTGCGTTGACGCTCCTGTTGTTGGCGGTACCGATGCTTCTTCTTGGCCTACTGTTCCGCCATATCAACCGGCGTATTCAACTGTTGGAGCACTACGCCAATCAAATTGCTCATGAGAACTTTCAGCAACCACCTTTCGACTCCGTCGATAAAACGGGTAGTCTGGCACGCACCCTGGGTTCGCTGAGTCTGCGTGTACACGACCTCCTGAAAACCACTCGCCATCAGGCAAAGGATGCTCATTACCAGGCCCATCACGATTCACTGACCGAACTGCCCAACCGGCGTAGTTTTGTTATCCGGCTGGAAAAATCTCTGACAGCACAGCATTCCAACGATAACCCCTGTTTTCTTCTCTTTCTCGATCTCGACCAGTTCAAGGATATCAATGACACCCTGGGACATGACGCGGGAGACCGACTCATTAGCGTGATCGGCAAGCGGCTGCTCCACGCACTGCACCCCTCTGACCACATCGCCCGTTTAGGGGGGGATGAGTTTGCTGCAATAATCAATTGCCAAAAGAGCAACCTGAAAAATGTGGCGGATCGTATTCTCAAACTAGTGGCGCAACCGATGGAGCTGAAGAGTCACAAAATCGAGATCACAGCCAGTATAGGGATCACTCGGATCAGCCCGGACTCAACCTACGAGGTGCTGTTTAAACAGGCGGATATCGCCATGTATTACGCCAAGCACAGCGGCCGCAACAATTACCAGCTGTTCCACCCCCATCTTGAAGAGACCATTAACCAACGCATTGCTCTGATTGATGATCTGCGCAACGCCATTAAGCAAGAGCATTTTGAACTCTACCTGCAACCAAAAATAGATATCACCACCGGCACAATTACTGGTGTGGAAACTCTACTGCGTTGGAACCACCCTGAGAAAGGCGTGATCTCACCGCTGGAGTTTATCCCTGTTGCCGAGGAGTGCGGCCTGATCATTCCACTTGGTGAGTGGGTTTTGCGCGAGGCCTGTCGTATTGCCGAAGAGTTCCATCTTCAGGGAGCGCAGCTTACGGTGGCGGTCAACTGCTCCGGTAAACAGTTGGAAGATAAGCAGTTCGTTGATTCAACCACCGATATCATCAGTACCACGGGCTTTCCTCTGGATAAGCTGGAGATTGAGATAACCGAGACCGCTCTGATGGAGAATCTGGAGAGCTCCTCTGCAAAGCTGATGTCATTGCGACATCAGGGGATACGCATCGCCATCGATGACTTTGGCACCGGCTACTCCTCACTGCGTTATCTCAAGGATCTACCAGTCACTACCATCAAGATCGACCGCAGTTTTGTCGTCAGCGCCGAAAAGAACAGTCATGATGCTGCCATTATCCGTGCCATCGCAGTGCTGGGGGGTAACCTGGAACTGGATGTTATTGCCGAAGGGGTTGAGACCCGGGCTCAGCTGAAGTTAATCCATAGTCTCGGCATTCGCCATGTCCAGGGCTACCTCTTCGCAAAACCGATGCCCCTGGGCGACTTTCAACAGCTACTTGATGACACAACCCGAAGCAGTGATGCTTGGCGTGTTGATACGCTTCCTATCGATATTTATGAGAGTCTGTCGGTTTGACTGCAAATCCATGGATAGGGAGAGGTGGCATTGGTAGGAGTGAACTTGTTCACGATCGGCTCTGTGGCAGGCTTTTCGCGAACAAGTTCGCTCCTACAAAAACCACCCACCCTGTGGACTATTTGACCAGGGTATCGATCACCAAATCGACCAGAGTGCCTTCAGCCACTTCCACCGGCTTCACCTCACCCTTGAAATCACCACTGGCGGCCATCGCGTTGCCGCTACTGGAGACGAGTGCACTCACCACCACATATTCGTGGTTGGAGAGTTTCGTCTGGGGAGTCATCGCCTGGGCATCACTGAGAATAACGCTGCCGGGGAGATCACTCACTTTGATACGCACCGCCGCCAGGGGCATTCGTGACCCTTGCAGAGGGCGGGCGTAGACAAACAGGCTCTCATCACCCTTTACCTTTGCCTGCAGCTCGGGAGCCAGGCTGATATTAAGAGTGATCTCCGCTGCCGCCGCTGCTTCCGTTACAGTTGTTGTAGCTGCACTGGGTGCCGACAGACCCGCTTTCTCGCGGGACTGTGACAGCAGCATCGCCACCCGTTGGCGCGACTCATCATCCTCCTGAACCAGGGGTTCAAGGCGTTCCCAGTAGGTAACCGCCTTGGCATGGTTACCGGCCTGGCCCTCCACCATGCCCGCCAGCCAAAGAGCGGTGGTATCGGTCGGCGCCAGCACCACCGCCTTGCGCACCAGCTCCGCAGGGCGACCCTGCATATTCCCATCGCCTGCCATCGCCAAGGCATCAGCCAGTGACAGCAGTGCCGTCGGCTCATCACCGATCAGCTTGTGCAGCTGTTCAAAGGAGGTCACCGCCTTGGGATACTCCTTGAGCATCATGTAGGTGCGGCCCAGCAGGTACCACCCTTCTGAATCATCGGGTGCCTCTTTCAAGCGTTCAACCAGGGAAGAGAGCATCTCCTCCATCGACGGCGCGGTACCCTGCTGTTGTGCCACTCCGCCAGTGCCGGAAGAGAGCATCTGCGGCGTACCGATCAGCAGGTAAAGGCCCACTGCCAGCGCGGGTATGGAGATAGCAACTAACCCCATCGCTATGCGTCCGGGACCTTTTGCCGCCGCTGTAGCGGCAGGCGCCTCCTCCTCTTTGAGATCGAGCAACAGCGCTTGCTCCAGCTCAGCCTTGGCCAGACTGAATGCCTCCTGATCGAGTAACCCGTTGGCGAGGTCTGCTTCCAGTTCGGAGAGCCGCTCCTGGGCAATCACCACATTCTGTTGGTTGCGATCCTCAGCAACCGCTGTACGACTGCGTAACAGTGCTGGCGCAAGAATGGCGAGTGCAGCAGCGATCAGCACCGCCGCAAAGATCCAGAAAGTCATCATATCTATTTTTTACTCTGGTTGAGGAGGCGTTCGGCACGTTCGTGATCCGCCGCACTGAGCGCTTCCACTTCCGCCCGCCCGCGACCACGGATGATCTTCACAAGAAAGAACATTCCCACTGCGAGGATAATGAACGGCCCAACCCATAGCAGGAAGGTGGAGGAGCGCAGCGGCGGGCGGTACATCACAAAGTCGCCGTAGCGGTCCACCATAAAAGTGACCACCTTCTCGTTGGAGTCACCCCGCTGCACCATATCGTAGGTGAGCTTGCGCATATCCTGAGCCAGTTCAGCGTTAGAGTCGGCAAGGTTCTGGTTTTGACAAACCAGGCAGCGCAACTCCGCAATCAACACCTTGAAACGCGCCTCCTTATCAGAGTCGCTAAACTGATAGGCGTCGATAGCGGCAAAACTGATAAGTGGAAAGAGCAGCAGCACCAGCTGAAAAGATCTTTTCATCACTCACTCTCCAGCGTCGCCAGTAACGGCTGAATGGTCTCTCGCCAAACAGTGGGGTTGAGTGCGCCGGTGTGCTTCATGCGGATCATCCCCTTCTTGTCGATGATGAATGTCTCCGGTGCGCCATAGACGCCCCAATCCATCACCGCCTTGCTCTCCGGGTCGATACCGACAGCGACAAAAGGGTCACCCTTCTCTTGCAGCATCGCCTTCGCCTCTTCTGTGTCATCACGCCAGTCGATACCGATAATAGGCACTCCCTGTGACTTGAGATAGACCAGAAAAGCGTGCTCCTTCCAACACTCCGGGCACCAGGTACCCCAAACATTGAGCAGCCACACCTTGCCCTTCATCATCGAAGAGTCCACCGTCTTCGATGGATCGTAAAGATCGGTGAGGGAGAACTCCGGTGCTTTCTTGTCGATCAGTACCGAAGGCACATCACGGGGGTTAAGGGTAAGCCCCACTCCCAACAGGATCACCAACAATATGAAGATGCCCAGGGGTATCAGAAAACGAGCCTTCATGCCGTTGCCTCCCCTGCCGTAGTCAATCGGGCCTTGCGTGCCAGTCGGTAGTAGCGCCGGTCACTGGCGGCCAATAGCCCGCCGAAAGCCATCAACAGACCACCAAGCCAGATCCAGCGGATAAACGGTTTATGGTAGAGGCGTACCGCCCAGGCACCCTCATCACCCAGAGGCTCACCGAGGGCGACAAACAGGTCACGGGTAAGGCCGGCATCAATGCCCGCCTCGGTCATCGGCATCCTGCTCGCCAGATAGATCCGTTTCTCAGGTTTCAGAGTGGTTATGAGCTCACCCCCCTTGCTGATATCCACGGTGCCACGATCAGCGTAGTAGTTGGGGCCGTTAAGTCGCTCAACACGCTTGAAATGGAAATCATACCCCGCCATGGTGTAGGTGGAGTTGGGCTCCAGCCGCACGTCCTTCTCAGTGCTATAGATTGAGGTCAGGGTAATGCCGACAATAAAGACGGCAATACCGATATGGCCGAAGACCATGCCCCAGCCACCGCGAGAGGTGGTGCTAAGAGCTTGCCACAAAGAGCGCCCACCGGTGGCACGCTCCAGCAGCCACTGCAGAGTGGCAAGCACCACCCACAGCGCCAGCACCAGACCCAGGGCGGCACCCCAGGAGTAGCTGGGAGCAAACAGCGCTGGCAGGGCCATGCCCAGCACCACGCTGATCAGCATATGGATACGTAGCCGTTTCACCAGATCGGCGAAACTGTCATCTTTCCAGCGTGCCAGGGCACCAAAGCCCACCATCACGGCCAACGGGATGGTGAGAGGAATAAACACCGTATTGAAATAAGGGGGACCCACCGAAATCTTACCCAATCCCAAGGCATCCAGAATCAGGGGATAGAGGGTGCCGAGCAGCACCGCACAGGCGGTTACCACCAACACCACATTATTCAGCAGCAGACCCGCTTCCCTGGAGACCATGCTGAAACGAACACTGCTGCGGATCTGTGACGCCCGCCAGGAGTAGAGCAGCAGAGAACCACCGATCACCACACAGAGGAAGATCAGGATAAAGATGCCGCGCCCGGGATCAGTGGCAAAGGCGTGTACCGAGGTAAGTACACCGGAGCGCACCAGAAAAGTGCCCAGCAGACTGAGTGAGAAGGCGAAAATGGCCAACAATACCGTCCACGCCTTAAAGGCTCCGCGCTTCTCGGTCACTGCCAGGGAGTGCATCAGGGCGGTGCCGACGATCCACGGCATAAATGAAGCGTTCTCCACCGGATCCCAGAACCACCAGCCGCCCCAGCCCAGCTCGTAATAGGCCCACCAGCTGCCGAGAACGATACCGAGGGTAAGAAATACCCAGGCGACATTGGTCCAGGGCCGCGACCAGCGCGCCCAGGCCGCATCCAGCCGACCACCGAGCATAGCGGCGATAGCAAAGGCAAAAGCGACTGAGAAGCCGACATAGCCCATATAGAGCATCGGCGGATGGATCGCCAGACCGGGATCCTGCAGCAGAGGATTGAGATCACGCCCCTCGGCCGGTACATTGAGCAAACGGTTAAAAGGGTTGGAGGTCAACAGCATAAAGAGCAGGAAACCAACACTGACCAGCCCCATCACTCCCACTACCCGAGCGGTCATCTCCTCGGGCACACTGCGGCTGAATAGTGTAACCGCGCCGGTCCACACCGCCAGCGTCACCGCCCAGAAGAGCAGTGATCCCTCATGGGCGCCCCAGACACCTGAGACAAGGTAGAGAGTAGGCAGGTTGGTGTTGGAGTTCTTCGCCACATACTCGACGGAGAAGTCGTTGGTAAGAAAAGCGTAGGTGAGGCAGCCATAGGCGATCAGTATAAACAGCAGATGCCCCTGGGCCGCAGGCTTTGCTACCGCCACCCAGGAAGGGATGCCCTTATGCGCACCGACAATGGGCAGTATTCCCTGAGCCAGGGCCATACAGAGCGCAAGAATCAGGGCGAAATGGCCAATTTCCGGGATCATTTCTTCACCCCGCCAGCAACGCCTTCATCATGTGCTTTTTCCAAGGCATCTGCCACTTCCGGTGGCATATAGTTCTCATCATGCTTGGCCAGTACTTCGTCGGCGACGAAAACACCTGCGGCATTCATACGCCCCTGGGCAATCACCCCCTGCCCCTCCTGGAATAGATCGGGAAGGATGCCGGTGTACTCGACGTTAACGTCGTGAGCCTCGTCGGTCACCACAAAGCGGATCGTCAGCTCCTGACCACGCTGCAGACTGCCCGGTTTAACCAGACCTCCGAGACGAAAGGTGTGATCCTTCGGCTGCTTGTTCTGCGCCACCTCACTGGGTGAAAAGAAGTAGGAGAGGTTGCTGTCGAGGGCATTGATCACCAACCAGCTCGCCAGTCCCAGTGCGACCAGTCCGATGGCGATAAATCCAAATCGTTTATGTCTTGCTTTCACTTGGTGTCCTCAGCATTCATACGGATAATCCGCGCTACCCGGCGCAGGGCGTTGCGGCGGCGGCTACGAAGCAGCAGGGGTTCAGCAATCATCAGCAGGGCACTGACACCGAAGGAGCCCCAGACGTAGAGAGCGTAGCCCCCCATCTCAAAAAATTCAGCGACACTCATCGATTCACCTCCGGCAATTCACTGACCCAGGTGGTATCGCGCTCGCGCTCGAGAATGATGCTGCGCACCCGGGACATGGCGGCGGCGATGGCATAAGCCCAGAAACCGAAGGTCATAATCAGCATGGTCCAGAGCATGACCGGATCCATGCTGGCACCGCCGGACATCTTGATCGTCGCCCCCTGATGCAGGGTGTTCCACCACATCACGGAGAAGTAGATAATCGGAATATTGACGATCCCAACCATCACCAACAGGGCGCCTGCACGGTCGGAGCGGCGGTTATCATCAATCGCCCCCTGAAGAGCAATAAAGCCTAGATAGAGGAAGAAGAGGATCAGGGCGGAAGTAAGACGTGCATCCCACACCCACCAGGTACCCCACATCGGTTTGCCCCAGAAGGCACCTGTCCAGAGAGAGAGAAAGGCAAAGAGTGCACCGGTAGGTGCCAGTGCGCTGGTCATCATGGCGGATATCCGGGTATTGTAGATCAACCCCAAGATCGACCAGCCAGCCATTACGACGTAGATAAACATCGACATCCAGGCTGCAGGCACATGGATGTAGATGATGCGGTAGCCTTCTCCCTGTTTGTAATCGGTGGGTGCAACAAAGAAGCTCATATAGAGCCCGACTGCGATCAGCACCACAGCGAGAATACTAAAGAGCGTCACCATCCTCCCGGCCAAGGGATAGAAGGTGGATGGAGATGAAAACTTAAACCAGTTGATCAGTCGGGAGCTCATTTCAGCTTCTGTTAATCCTAATTGTTCTGATGTTCGACGGTAACCCTCCCGGTTGGTTCCCGGCGGCTAGTCATCCTATTGATAAAAAAAACGTAATACCTTGTTTCAGGTCATAACTTCGACAGCCGATACTTTGCTATCGACGACCAGTCTTCCCCGCCAAGCACCGAAGTTTCCCCCGGCTATTCTGCGGAAATTCGCAGCGCCGCTGCCGATGCCACGGGTGCCAGCACCAGTGACATCACCAGAATCGCACCGAGCATGTAGATATGACCCGCCCCTCCGAGGCCGGATGCTGTCGCCTCCACCGCACCAGCGCCGAAGATCAGCACGGGAATATAGAGTGGCAACACCAGCAGGGAGACCAACACACCACCGCCGCGCAACCCAAGAGTCAAAGCGGCACCAATGCCTCCAATCAGGCTCAGAGCAGGGGTTCCCATCAATAGCGTCACCAGCATCACCTGCAGCGCATCACTACCCAGATCGTACTGCAGGCCCAGCAACGGCGCCATCAGCACCAGTGGCAGACCCGTTACCAGCCAATGGGCGGTAATTTTCCCCAACACCAGCAGAAACAGCGGCTGAGGTGTCAGCAACATCTGCTCCAGGGTACCGTCATCAAAATCGGCGGCAAACAGCCGTTCCAGAGCCAACATCGAGGCGAGGAGCGCGGCCACCCAGAAGACACCCGGGGCGATCAGCCGCAGGGTGGCCATCTCCGGACCGATACCGAGCGGGAACAGGCTCACCACAATGACAAAGAAGAACAGTGTCGAAAAAATATCCGAGCGCCGCCGCAACGCCAGCAGCAGATCACGGGAGACGATGGTATAAAAGGCTTCAAACATCGCCGTCCCTCTTCCAGCCAAGCTGCAGCTCCTGGATCTGCCCCTTGGTGATCTT
>JBEVXV010000728.1:16392-18273 GCA_040505915.1 Sedimenticola sp.
TTATGGCCATGGAGGTGCAGCAGCGTTCCCCCACCGAGGGAGAAACTGAGCTCGGAGAATAACCTGCGGTCACCCCGTACACACTCAAGATCCACAACTTCCAGCATAAAGCCCCTGCCATCAACAGAAAAAAACCGCCTGATTGTACACAGCCCAGGCGATCTTTCCCAATACACACTCCACAGGAGTGAGTGTCGAATCGCCGAAGAGAGACTCAGGCCCCAACAAAAAAGCAGATCCATTGATAACACAAGGCCGGGACGATAACTATATCTCATTGTTGTAGTTATAGATTCAGACCAGTATCCTAGAGCCGCCCTCCAGGCCGGATTGATAAAACCCTATGAAAATGAGAGTAAGTGAGCTGATCGTCAGGTATATGGAACGATTGGGTATAGATCATATCTTTGGTATTCCCGGCGCCCATATCCTGCCTGTCTACGACAGCCTCTACGACTCCAGCATCGAGGCAGTGCTCACCAAGCATGAACAGGGCGCCTCCTTTATGGCTGGGGGCTACATCAGGGCTTCCGGCAAAATCTCCGCCTGTATCGCCACCGCTGGCCCCGGTGCCACCAATCTGGTCACCGGCGCCGCCAACGCCTATGCCGAGAAGCAGCCGCTGCTGATCATCACCGGCGAGACACCCACCCATATCTTCGGCAAAGGGGGGCTACAGGAGAGTTCAGGCGAGGGTGGAAGTATTGATCAGACGGCCCTGTTCAAAGGGATTACCCAATACAACCGGGTGATCGAACGAACCGACTACCTACCCCAGGTGCTGAAGCAGACCTCAAAAATCCTTCTCTCACCCAACTCCGGCCCGGTGCTGTTGAGCTTTCCCTTCAATATCCAGAATGAACTGGTTGATGCCGACATCCTGGACAGTATCCGTACCGTAAAGCGAGAGCAATCATTCAACGAGGCATCACCTGCCATTGCCGACCTGTCCCAGCTGATTATGGATGCAGAAAAACCGGTGATTATCGCTGGTTACGGCTGCATGCAGTCGGGGGCGGGGGAGGTGATCTCCCATCTGAGTGAGTTAATGGGTATCCCCGTCACCACCAGCCTCAAGGCCAAGGGGGTGATCAGTGAGCAGTCACCGCTCTCACTAGGCAGCCTCGGCGTCACCTCCAGCGGTTGCGCCTACAAGTACATCACCGACGAAGCGGATCTACTGATTTTTCTTGGCGCCAGCTTCAATGAGCGCACCAGTTATCTATGGGACAAGACACTTCTCAACGGCAAAAAAATTGCACAGATCGACCATGACTTTGCTCAGCTGGAGAAGGTGTTCGACGCTGATCTGGCACTTAACGGCGATATACGGGAAGCACTGGAAGGAGTGGTTAGGAATATTGAGGCGACAGGAAACTCAAGGGCGTTATCCGAACAGACCCAGCACTATCTCTCCGGCCTGAGAAGCACCAGTAACCGCGACTATGCCCAGTTCCACAGCGGTTTCTCCCTGATCGAGCATTTTTTTCTCAAGCTGGAGGCCCACTTTCCCGAGAATGCCGTGGTCTTTGATGACAACATCATCTTTGCTCAGAATTTTTTCAATGTCTCAAGCGGCAACCGCTACTATCCCAACTCCGGCGTCTCCTCACTGGGCCATGCCATTCCCGCCGCCATCGGCGCCCAGTTCCATGAGACCAAGTCGATGTTCGCTATTCTCGGGGATGGTGGCTTTCAGATGTGCTGCATGGAAATCATGACCGCGGTCAACTACAACAAACCATTGAATATCGTCGTTTTCAACAACTCCACCATGGGCCTGATCCGCAAAAATCAGCACTTGCACTACCAGCAACGTTATATCAATTGCGACTTCATCAACCCCGATTTCGAGCAGCTTGCCACCGCTTTCGGCATCAA
>JBEVXV010000729.1:0-12187 GCA_040505915.1 Sedimenticola sp.
GAACCAGTCCGCCGGAAACTCCGTGCGATCCCAGAGGTAAACCCCGTAGCGGCTGCTGTCAGAAGTTCGCGCCATCTGGGCCACGTGACCCGAACCGACGAATGGGATGCGCGAGATGACCAAGAGGGAGGGGAGTTGAGTGGCCATCTTGAAAGAGTGAGGAGCAAAATACAAACAAACATTTAAAATCTCCAGAAGAGACGTGCACCGGAAGAAGAGACCTCGAGGAAAGGTAGGAAAACTTGCATTACCTTATTGATAATCCCCTTTCTAGGTAGAAGGCTATAAATGGCGTTGCGTCGGCAGGATTCGTGAAATAAACACAGATAAATCTTGAATTTTGAAGAATCCCAGAAGTTTTAGAAGGCAGAAAAATTCAAGTGGGGTGTTTTATTTCTACGAATTTTTAAACTTATAGCAAGAAGTGAAAGGGGATTTTATCGACTCTGCACGGGAATGGGGCGTCTGAAATAATTTATTAGACCAGGATCTGTTCAACAAATTCTGGATTTTAATAAATTCTGAAGTGGAATTTGCACAACGACAGAAGTATTTTTAGTTCATTCTATAAATTATTGGGAATTTTTTAGAGGCTTTACAGGTCGGATTGATTTGTTCAACACGTCATTCTGGTTTTGAAACACGTTCTAATTATTTAAATAATTCTGTATGACTTTCTCTAAATCACTTTTTGAATATTTCCCCAGACTTTTTCTACTCCCTCATGCATTAATATTTTGCCATATTTTGTCCGGCCGCTGCAATCCCAAATAGTGAGGTAGCTTGTTCAACAAGTTACATGAACATATTGGCCCCATGCAATTAATTATAACGACCATGGATTATCTCTAAGAAGGCGACTACTCTGAATGTTATAACAAATAATCATAGTCTTGTCGGTTTGACCTTTCGCGACATTATGCAGATTCTTCTGAAGTGAGATCGGCTTGTTTCGGTTAGGATTAACGCAAGATGTTTATCCCCAGCTATCCCACGATCCGTGTTCAATCCCAGAGCCCGCCGTGAAGTAACATACTCCGTGACGACCGTGACCAGACAGTGCAGCGACAGTTGATGAGGTATATTTACTCAATTACTCGTTCAACGAAGTAACTGAGCAGATATTTAACTACTACTGCACAACGACTGGCTTCAACAATTTTTGCATAAATTCAGACTGACTACCATATTCATTAATAAATTAATTTAACGCGAGAACCTTCAGATCAGTAATTCCACACTATTGGACCACTCTTATAATAGGCATTGGCTGTTTACCCACATGATGATTGGCAGTTGAACATCCCATACGGTTATTGGTGAGAGTGTTCCGCAGTCGCAGATTGGGAAAACATCTTAGCGGGACGATAATTTGGTGTTCAACATCAAATTCTATTCTACGTTACTTGGCGACATTAGTTAGCAATTGCGGGGTGCAAGTTATTCTTTCGTTGGTTGAGTGTGGCCTTAGCTGAGTATGCCTATATTGTGTGAGGTATTTGTACCAGAGTGGTGAGATAGTAGCACGCCGTATTGCTTCAAACATATTGTACACCTTCCTGTAATTTTGAATTAAATATTAAACAAATCTTGTCTTAGTTCATCTCCTTGCGGTATCCCCAATTTAAGTTGTAACCCTTGGCTTCTGAACTGGAGTATTTCATTCATGACTATTTGAACCGCGGATACAATTTGAATCACCATAGTGTCCCACCTTGTATAACACCGATTTGGTAAGATAAGTCGCCAGAGCTACCTCGGCTCACTATCGATTTGATTTCGCGATAATCAAGTTCACCATGGCGACCCCTCAAAGAGCGACAAGTCTTCGACAATTCGAGGATGAAGTGCGGTATGCGACCGACTATGGGGAGGCGGGGCCCCGTGTCAGGGTGAATTTTGCAGATGGTCTGACACTCACCACGGTTCATGGGATTGGTCCCAGGTCCGCCGAGCGAATCCTCCTCCTGCGAGAAAGTGTGGGGAACCTAAACGCGAAGACATTAAAAAAATATCTCAAGGTGCCAGTGACAGGCACTATGCTCGCGTCACTTGATTTCGCGGAAAACCCAGAACTTTATTTGACAGAGGATGAGTTGTCGTCGCACGACTCTGACTCCCCAGCACATGCGGAAATGACGCAAACCCCGTCGCGAGAGTCCACCCTGAGGGCAGCAGCATTAGACATAAGGGATTCTCTGATGCGGATCCAACCTTTCGTCCCTGTCGCCGAGCCACTGCAACCCGCACCCACCCAGTGGACTCCTACCAGTCGGCCAGCAGTTAGTGTGGAACGGTCACCGTCACACACACAGACTTCTGTAACCCGCGAGCCGATGACAACGGTGCAGCAGGACTACATTCCAGATTACCAGCCCCCGGTTTATCGGCTTGCAGAAGCCTACGAAGGACCGTCACTGCCGCCGCCAAAATCTCGTGCGACCAGAAGCGTGCCACGCGAATATGAGGCGCCACGCGAACCGCGCTCGACACCGAGAGTCCCCCGTCAAAAATATGACACGAAGAGAATTGTGGCAGAATTTGGGGAACCTACAGATCAGAGGCGCTCACAACCACCAGCCGCATCCCCACGTCGACGAGCGTCCGCTGTTAAACGGCCGTCGCCAACTCGAAGACGCCAGATTAATAGGGGTGGGGCAGATTCAGATAGTGAATCTGATGATGGTGCCCGCACACGGAGGAGGCGAAAAAGACCACCCACCATTCCGAAGAACCTGTCGTATGATGGAAAAGGCAACTTCTCTGCCTTCCGACAGAAATTTGATACCTATGCTGATGCATATGATTGGAGCGCGGGAGAATGCAAGAGTTGTCTGTGTTGGAGTCTGACGGGGAAGGCGTCGGACTTCTATGCGACCATCACAGAGATGGATGAGGGCATGACCTTCAACCACATCATGACGCGGTTGGAGAAGAGGTTTGGGGAGAAAGACCTGGACGAGACTGCGCAAGTCCGTTTTCACCAGGCCATGCAGAAGGAAGGCGAGAAGCTGGACGACTGGGCAGACCGGGTTACGAAGTTAGCCAACCTGGCTTTGTGGGACCTCCCGGAGCGACATGTGACCAGGCAGGCCGTTCTACGGTTTTGCCAGGGTCTGCGCGATACAGATGCTGCACGGGATGTATGTATTAGACGGCCCCGCGACATGGAGGAGGCGATTGACCACGTCAAGCTCTTCTCTAATGTCGACGAAATGATGCAGGAAAGGAAAACAGCCCGGAAGGGCACTGCGACTCCACCCGAGCCGGAGGTTTATGAGACCTCCCACAAACGCCGACAATCGCCCCAGAAGGATGACACAAGCGACCGTCTAGCTGCATTAGCTGCTGAAGTCGGCAAGCTGGCCCGTGAAGTTCAACAGACGCGACCAGCAGCACCCCAGAATCCATGGACCAATCCAAGACCGCCCATTGGACCAGGCCAACTGCGATTTCCACCACCAGCCGTTCACCCCGCCCAGCGTCAAATGCGTGACCAGGCACCGGCTCCGGACCAGGAGACGGGTTGTTTTTATTGCGGTGCAGATGGGCATATAAAGCGTGAATGCCCCTATCTACAATGCTATGGCTGTGGGGAGCTGGGCCATCTTAAAATGTTCTGCCCGAAGCGTTTAAACGAGAATGGATCGAGGCGCAGGGCCAACCCTCGATCCCAGCAGTAACCGGCCTAACCAGAAGCATGCCCCGTCAGAACCAGGTTGAGCGTTCCACGTTTAATCTTGAAGGGAATAGAAATTGGGGCAGTTCAGCCATTAGACAGCATCTGGTTAGTAGGATTGTAGCGAACGATGGGAGGAATATTGACAGATTACCCGCACTAACTGATCTAGACCTAGCCAACGTCCATGCGGCTCAACGTTCTACGTTTGAGCACCACGCCCTGCAGTGTAGCGGTGACCATGAAATGAAGCAGCGGAACCCGGGGCACGATCCCCCAGTTAAAAAACCCACATTTGGCCCAGGTGGGGGGAAACCAAGCTCAGTGGCAATTGCTAATCATGCAGCGAGGCCAGAGTCACCAGAGGTCGTAATGATTGCGAACACTGGCAATAGGTTATCGGCCGGGCTTAGAGAACAGACGCGTTCAACACCGAAGTCTCCACAGCTAGCCGATGATACTGTGAAGTGGGATGTGACCAGGGGGTCAGCGGGGTCGGGTGTGGCACGTGAGATCATAATACCTGAATCCGATCACCTAGAAAGGACTGAATTAAGCAAAGTTCCGGATGAGGCTGGGCTCGAAACTGTCCATACGACGCATGAGTCTGAGCTTGAGCGTTCAACGCTCATTCAACCAGCCCGTGATGGTGGGGTGCAGTCCGAGACAGAACCTAATTGTGAAAGTGAGCCCAACTCTGGCGATGGCGAAGAACATTCACCCACCGTTTGTCAACTTAGCTCGCTATCGAAGTTTAAATTGGAAGTCGGACTCGGAGGACTGAAAATAAATGCTGTTGTGGATACTGCAGCTGAAGTCACAATAATATCCACCGATGTCTATAACGCCATGAAGAACCCACCACCGCGAGTACGAAGCGCCACACTTTTGACCGCTGGTAAAGACCAGTCAATGTCGGGCTTTGTTGCTGGTCCATGTAAGATGAAAATAGGGTCTAAGCAGTACAAAGTATTTATCTACGTAGCTCCAATAGCGCAGAGCATGCTACTGGGTTTTGACTTTCTTTACAGTCATGAAGCTGTACTGGACATGGGCAGGGCCACCTTAAACCTAAGGGATGAGACTATTCCGCTCAATGTAGATTTGTCGAAGGGCAACGCGTTAGTGGCTAGAGTGACGGTTGCCAATCGTCAGGTCGTACCCCCTAACTCGGTAATGAGGGTGAAGTGTACTCTCAGCCAGGAGATACCCGAATACCTGATTGAACCAGAAGATCACCTAAAGGTGCTGATTCCCAGATCCCTGCATAGCGAAACCAAACAACCATGGGTTTGCGTTATGAATATCACCGACAAACAGCGACTCATGGAAAAAGGTGACATTATCGCGACCGCACGCAAAGTGGATGAGGTAGTCGACTCGCTCGGAGATGACCCACCCGAGGAAACCAAGTCAGTGTTCAACACTGACTACGGACCCCCGCTGGAGATGCCCGAGGCACCTACCACTGTGCCACCCCATCTGCAAGCAGTATTTGCTTCGTCACGAGCGCAATTGACTGAGGAACAGCAGACCCAATTTGGCCGGCTTCTAAATGAGTTTTGCGACGTCTTTGCCAGGGACGAATATGATCTCGGAGAATTCACCGAGGTTACGCATGGCATTGACACTGGGGACGCACGACCCATCAAGCAGCGGATACGACGTACCCCGGCAGCATTTGTCCAGGAAGAAGAAGCTCATCTCAAAAAGATGCTTGATGCCGGAGTGATTCAAGAATCTACATCAGAATGGGCATCCGCGCCAGTCCTGATTAGGAAACGAGATGGATCAGTCCGCTGGTGTATTGACTACCGCGCCCTAAACAATGTCACTACAAAGGACGTGTTTCCCTTACCGCTGGTGGATGACTGTTTGGATACTCTGGCGGGAAATCACTGGTTTTCCAAACTAGATGGAAATTCCGCGTACTGGCAGGTGAAATTAGCGGAGAAGGATAGGCACAAGACCGCGTTCACTACAAAGTATGGCCTATTCGAGCACGTAAAGATGGGCTTCGGACTATGCAACGCTCCGGCAACCTATGCGCGCGTCATGAACCTCGTTCTACGCGGTTTATGTTGGAAGACTGCTTTGGCGTTCCTGGACGATGTCTTGGTTCTGGGCAGTACATTTGAGGAGCATATGAGGAACCTGACTGATGTCCTGTTACGTTTCAGGAAATTCCGCCTGAAGCTGAAACCCACCAAATGTCTCTTCTTCAAGAACGAGATTGAATTCCTAGGCCGGAGGGTAACCGGTGCGAGTCTATCCATGGCCGAGTCTGATGTGAAGGTAGTTGAGGATTGGCCCACGCCAACGTGTAGCAAGGATGTTCAGCGGTTTATTGGATTGGCTAACTACCACCGTGCCTTTGTGAAAAATTTCGCCAATATTGCCGAACCATTATTCCGGGTGGTCGGGAAGAAGGGATTCCAGTGGGAAGCTGAGCAGCAACGCGCGTTTGACGCGCTAAAGCATGCGTTAATACACCCTCCTGTACTCGCTTTACCGAACCAGGCAGATGAGTTCATAATTGATACCGATGCCTCCGATTTAGCCATCGGGGCCGAGTTGATTCAAATTCAAGATGGAGAAGAAAAAGTCATCGCTTACGGCAGTTATGCTTTAACCCCCGAGCAACGACGATATTGCGTAACGAGGAAGGAATTGTTGGCTGTTTTGAGATTTTGTCGTCAATATCGCTATTACATCCTCGGCAGGCCGTTCGTTCTACGCACGGACCATGCCAGCTTGATATGGCTACTGAATTTCCGAGAGCCACAGGGACAAATCGCACGATGGATGGAAGAGCTATCTCAATATAACATCATCCTCCGCCATCGAGAAGGTCGGAAACATGCTAACGCTGACGCATTATCCCGAATAACTGACGGTACCCCCTGCAACACTTTCACCACAGCTGTGAAGCCGACAGACCTGCCGTGCCATGGGTGCAAATATTGTACCCGAGCGTACAACAACTGGAGCAGTTTTACTGAAGAAGTAGATGAGGCGGTCCCGCTGGTACAGCTGGTTGACCTGAGCGAGCTGGATATCCCCAGTACACAGGCAATTAGTCACATAGAGTCGACTACCACTGCCCCGCCAATACTGGAATACCAGAACCAGGAACTTCCTCCCCCCGTGATCACGATCCATCCCAGTGACGAGAGAATGAGCAAGGCCCCATACAGAAGCCCACCAGATGTCGGTGAACCACCTGAGAATGCATCCAAGGGAAGGGCACTGCGCCCTCCGGAAGAGAAGAGCCCCAACCGCCCCGAAGGGAGAGCAGCCCAATCTCCGGAAGAGAAGTACCCTAACAGCCCCGAGTGGAGAGCAGCCCAATCTCCGGAAGAGAAGTACCCTAACCGCCCCGAGTGGAGAGCAGCCCAATCTCCGGAAGAGAAGTACCCTAACCGCCCCGAGTGGAGAGCAGCCCAATCTCCGGAAGAGAAGTTGTCACAGCTTTCAGAGTGGTCGCGGTCCCCGCGACCGGATGCATCACAGGGGGTAATATACCAGAGGGTCCAACACGCTCGGACAGTAGATCGGGGGTGGACAGAGAAGGAAGAGCAGATCACACGTGACTCCAGAACCGGTACACCAGTAGCAGCCACAACATTTTCTCAGAAGCCCGGAATTTCAGACCAATTGGAGGAGGCTGGCAAACAATCCGAAGATCACCACCCGAAACTTCAGCGTCCCGGTGGAGTGGGACTTGACCAAGAAGCCTCGTGGTGTAACGATATCACTAAACGCCGCCTATGCCTAGATTTCCTTCTGAGAGACGGTGACGTAACCATCTTGGAATGTGGTGTTAGGCCAGATGCGGATGTCGTAGAAGTCGTCCAGCCCGAGGTACCATCTTGCTGGGGGATTTCCCTAACCGAACTACAAGAAGAGCAGCAGAAGGATGACACCCTGGACTGGTTGAGCAGCTGGTTGTCCGATGGGTCAACCCCACCCCAAAACGAATTATTTGCTGCGAGCCCCGCGGTGAAATTTTACTGGCTGAACAAGGAGAGGTTTCGACTGGTCGATAAGGTCATATACATTTTGCCCAAAGAGTCCGATGATCGACTGCTAGTAGTTCCCGCCTCTCTACAAAATCGAGTCCTGGAACTGAACCATGACATCCCGTTGGCTGGTCACCAGGGTGTGGAACGGACCAAAGCCAGAATGAAGGGGAAGTTTTACTGGTATAGCCTGTCAGCAGATGTCCGCCATTACGTGACCACATGTTCAACATGTAACGCGAATAAGAAGGCCAACCGGTACGGAAGGTCCCCAATGACAGAATTTCAGGCCGGAGCCCCAATGGAGCGGGTTCACATTGACTTTTTAGGACCCCTGCCCAAGACGCCCCGAGGGAATGAACATATACTCATGATGGTAGATCAATTTACCAAGTGGGTAGAGTGCATCCCCTTACCCTCCCAGACAGCTGAAGTAACGGCACGAGCCGCGGTAAATGAGTTTTTCTCGCGTTTTGGTATGCCATTTCGACTGCATTCAGACCAAGGCCGAAATTTTGAGAGTAAGCTTTTCGCCGCGGTGTGCAAGGCCCTGCATATCCACAAGACACGTACGACGCCCTACAGACCCTCAGCCAACGGTCAAGTCGAGCGATTCAACAGAACCCTGATGGATGCCGTCCGCTGTTTCATAGGGAAGTCGCAGAATCGATGGGACCTGGAGCTACCACAAATTGCTGGAGCAATGAGGTCAGCAGTGAACCGTTCAACGGGTTTCACCGCCAATAAACTGATGCTGGGCCGGGAAGTAAACATGCCAGCCCACTTGATGTTTCCGCCCAACAGACCCGACACCCCAGAAGACCCCGACAGCTATGCCGCAAAACTGGTAGAAACTCTGAGTAACGCTCACACCACCGCACGGCAGACGCTGAAGACCACGCTCCGCCGAATGAAGCGGAACTATGATGTCCGGATACTGCAGCGATCTTACGCAGAAGGTGATCCAGTCTATCTTCTTGACACCGCAGTCATCAAGGGCAAGTCGAAGAAGTTGAGTCCACCATGGAAGGGTCCGGGCGTTATACAGAAGAAACTGTCCGCGTCGCTTTTCCGGGTGAAACTGAAGAACTCTGTGTTCACCGTGAACCACGACAGATTAAAACCCTGCAAGGACCGAGTGTTGCCTGCATGGATAAGAAAGTGGAAGGAGGGTGATCGGGATGAGAGTGAGGATGAGGACGATGGTACGCTGTACTGTAGTTGTAGGAAACCGTGGGAGGGACGTTTCATGATTTTGTGTGACTACTGTGATGAGTGGTTTCATGGTTCATGTGTGAATGTGACAGCGTCTGAGGCGTTAGAGATTGATAAGTACAAGTGTCCGAAGTGCACGCGCAATGGGCTGCCCGCCCAGTCCGGATAATTGTCAGTTCAACTGCCAATTATCCGTAGGTTAGCAGCCACCATTCCGTAAGACATGTACTGATTCCACCCGGGTGCTCCTCATGTAATGTCATTTCCGTGTTCAACATGGACATGACACATGCTTTGACCATTTCTTGCCCCTCTATTGACAGCATGGATTTTCTAGACCAGCTCGCACAGCAGACGGCGGAGGGAAAGCTCGCCAAGGCTCGCGATCTGATCCGAGATGCGCTGTACTGCCACCATAGGAGCTCCAAGGAGATGTTAGAGGCAGTACAGGGCCAAGCAGAGGTGGCGCGCCATCAGTGGAAGACCTGGTGGCTGAAGAGCGTGGCGAAGCAGGCAGAGCAATGGAAGTTTGGATCTGCATCCTGGGTGGACGAGAACCTGTATCCTCAGCAGAGAGCACCCGTCGTCGAGGTCGCATCTACCGCGTGTGTCACGGACCGGCGCCAGAAGACGAACCCGGGTATCGCAGTGGCCCGCTACGACGAGGGAAAGGCCGCCACCACCTTGTCATTGACGAAGCCCCCTGTCAGTGCCTCACCGATGAACCCGGACTTCATCGACCTCCTGGACGATCGCGAGGACGTCGAGCTCGACTATGAGGACGACCTGGACGACGAACTGCCAGCCCCAGTGACGGAGCTGCAGGTGGTGGTTGCCCGGCGTTCAACGTCGGTGCAACCCCCGCCTCTTGCCCAGCCGCCCCAGCAGGAATTCTGCCAGATGCCATCGGCCCTACCTGTACCGAAGCGGAAGTTTGAGACGGAACCCGAACTCCCGAGAGTGAGCAAGCGGAAGACCGGATGCCCAATCACCTGGTGCCCCGCCGCGGTGCAGTTCCGGTACCCCAAGGGACACGTCTACGCCGCCCACATCCCAACCGCTCTGCATCTGACAGCGACCGTGGAGCAGAAGATCGCCGGCCTCCGTTTCCTGGCCTCCACCTGGGGAGAGGGAAGTCTGGAGGAGTTTGTCGCCCTGTTGAACCGGACGGAGTGGTTTGAAGATCTGGCCGCGCTGAATCTGACCGATGCCACCCGTCCGCACGTCGAGGAGGTGAACCGGGCTCTAAGAGTAGCTGACGCCCACCACTCCTGCCACCCCATCTCGAGTCCGGGTATGCTGCTCCACTGGCAGATCCTCCTCGGAGTGCTGTTACACATGACCGGCCAGCAGTACGCCGCCCTTCAACGCATGCACAATCTCGCCGGAGCCGATGTCGAGCAGCGGATGTCCCAGCGGGAAGTCCCGGTCGCCCCAGTGGTAGAATTCACCTCTCCGCTGCGGTCGCCGCAGTCGGAGAGCGACGACTCCGTCCACTGGGAAGTCGTCGACGAGGTCCTTCCTCTGATGGAAGCTTTCGACAGCCACTTTCATCTCGACAGGCTGCAGCAAGCACTGGAGGTCAGCGGCCGCACATCGCTTGACACCATTCACGAGAGGTTGTGTCCAGTCGAGGAGGCGCAAGTACATGTTTCGGGGGCCGTGGCCAACTTCTGCGACCCGGCCACCTACCCAGACGAGGAGACGATCCAGGGCCTTCGGACGCTCGGGATACGTACTGTCATCGGTGTTCACCCGAAGCACGCGAAGCGTCCCCAGTGCGCCGCTCTACGACGATTGCAGACGCTGGTGAAGTTGGAGGATGTCGCCGGTGTCGGTGAAGTGGGCATCGACCAGTCCGTGTCGCGAAAGGAATGGGGTGCCCAGCAGGACCTCCTTGCCGAGATACTGCCCCTGGTGGAAGAACGCCATGTCCTGGTGCTACACTGCCGTGGAATGGATTCCAAAGACAGCGAGGATGCCTTCACCACCCTGCTCTACCAGTGTGTAGGAGTCCTGTCGCCCACTCAACGAATCCACCTCCACTGTTTCACCGGAACGGCCCACAACGTTCGCCAGTGGCTCCGGCGTTTTCCCCAAACGTACTTCGGTTTCACATCCATGGTGTCGCGATTCCGGACCCACCAGAAGGAAGCCCTCTGCCGCGTACCGACGGACCGACTGTTGTTGGAGACCGACGCCCCCTACTTCCCTGCCGCCGGTTACCCCCTCTCCGCCCCCATCTTCCTGAAGGTCGTGGCCACCGACGTCGCCAAGGTCCGGGAGGAGTCCGTCGAAGAGGTGCTGGAAGTGACCTTGACCAACGGTGTCCGGCTGTATGGACGTTAGGGGAAGACCGTCGTAGTCCTGTGAGCGCACGTTCAACGTGCGCTCAGTGTACATTATTATTGTTTTATTACATGCGTTCAACGTATGTATTTTCTTTATTTTGGATGTCTTTTTTCTCTTTGTTCCATATCTTCTAGTTTCATTACACGCGTTCAACGTGTGTATTTTCTTTATTTTGGATGCCTTTCTTCTTTGTCTCATTTTTTCCAGTTTTGTTACATGCGTTCAACGTATGTAAGGTCTTATTTTTCTACCATTTGCTTTAGTGGGAGGTACGAAACCTGAAGCAGCTAAGAAGTGAGGAGCAGATGACTGATGTTCGTTTATTTTTTCATTTTCTATGAAGGCAGACTGGGCTCTACGTTCAACGTATAGTCCCCTATTCAGGTTTACACGGACGTTACCTCCATTTTTGTACCGCAGTTGATGTATATAGCGATTATTTCTTTTCTTGTTTGTCCTTGATGTTTTTTATGTCCGAGAAGACTGAAGCAACCATTTTCCCTTTTCTTTGGCCTTGCGTTTCCTTTTCTATTTGGCTCCATTTTTTATGTCGGCTTAACTCTACTCAACGATGAAAGATCTCCGCTTTCCGGTGTCCTGGTTGTCAAGTCCAGAGATGGGCCAACCTCTTTCAAGATAAAGTGGGGAGGAGTGTAGTGGTTTCGTCCCACTTAACTTCGCCCCCATTTGGCCCGAAACCACGGAACCAGTCCGCCGGAAACTCCGTGCGATCCCAGAGGTAAACCCCGTAGCGGCTGCTGTCAGAAGTTCGCGCCATCTGGGCCACGTGACCCCAACCGACGAATGGGATGCGCGAGATGAACAAGAGGGAGGGGAGTTGAGTCGCGATCTTGGAAGAGTGAGGAGCAAAATATAAACAAACAATTAAAATCTCCAGAAGAGACGTGCACCGGAAGAA
>JBEVXV010000730.1:0-2228 GCA_040505915.1 Sedimenticola sp.
CAATTGGTAGGCCTTTCTGTAGGCGTCTCATTAACGCAACCTGTGGTTTGTCGAAACCTTTGCATTATCTGCGGTTGAATAAGGGCATTAAACTAGACTTGTGTATGTGGTTAGAATTGTTCAGAAATCACAACGGCATTTCGGTTTTCCATGATAGGTACTGGGTTTCTAACGTGGACGCCCAAATTTTCTCGGACAGTGCAGGCGGTATCGGGCTCGGTTTTGGTGCATATTTTAACAAACATTGGACGTATGCTGCCTGGCCGGGCAGTTGGCATGAACATGGCCTCACCAAGGACATTACAATGCTGGAATTGTTCCCCATTTTAGTGGCGTTGCACATTTGGGGGGAGGAACTGAGAAATAAGAAAATTATATTTAATTGTGATAATATAGCGGTGGTACACATTTTGAACTCAATGACCTCAAAGTCGGAATCAGTGATGATCTTGGTTCGCAGGTTGGCAATAGTGTGTTTTCAGTATAATGTAGTGTTGAAGGCTAAGCACGTGAAAGGCTACACAAATTCTTTATGTGATGCTTTGTCTCGTCTACAGCTGGACAAATTCCGTACCCTGGCACCAGAGGCCGACGCAGAGCCAGGTGTGGTCCCGTCGCACCTTTGGACCATCTGCAGCGAAGAGCCATCACTCTATTGAACGCTAGCCGGGCGCCAAACACTTCATTGGCTTATAGTACAGCGGTCAATACTTTTACACAGTTTCGACAATTGTATAGCATGCCACAATCATGGCCAGCTACGGTTGAGCAATTGGTCACCATCATCGCTTACAGTTTTGATGAGGGTTTCTCCCCTAGGACAATTGCCACATATATGCACGGATTAAATTATGTACACAAGTTAAACAAGTGGTTTGACATAGTAGGTACATTCATTATCAGTAAGATACTCGAGGGTTGTCGAAGGTCGTGCTCAAGCAAGGACAATAGAGCTCCCATCACGTTGCGAATGTTAGCCGATATATGTAGCTTGTTACCGGTGGTGTGCTATAATGCATACGAAGCCAAATTGTTTAAGGCGGTATATTTGCTGGCTTACTTCGGCTTGTTCAGGGTTAGTGAGCTTGTGTGCACATCCCATGCAGGTGCGAATGCTGGATTACAATTTGCTGATCTTTCTTTTGGTACGGGTTACAAATCGGTATCGGTTACATTGAAAACTTACAAGACCAAACAAACTGGACCACCTACCGTTATTAACATATCACATGAGTCAGATACAGGCATGTGCCCCGTTCAATCCCTATATGAATTTGCACAGGTTAGACCTGGGAATTCTGGGGCTATATTTTGTCATGCCAATGGGTATCTGGTTTCACGATCTCAGTTCACTGGGGTATTGAATAAATGCATTCGGGCGTCTCCTTATCGGAATAGCATCATTAGGTCTCACAGTTTCCGTATTGGACGTGCTACACAGTTGGCGGCGGCGGGCGTACCGGGGGACGCCATTATGAAGATGGGTAGGTGGCGCTCGGATGCATATCTGACATATATTCGCTAGGCTGGGGGGATGCATTGGCATGACACGATTGTTGTAAACATTGATATAATCATATAGTATAATGTTAGACGTCCATGTAACTGCGCAGGGTAAATGACATGATTTATTTTAATTCAGATGTTTGGATCTTGGGGGATTCAATACCATACTGGGCCGGTGAGAGAGCGAGGGACCGGCACCAGGCTAATCTTCGCATACCAGAGATTGCCATTGGCTGGTATGGGGTCCGGGGTATGCGGCTTCGGCAACTAATACACAGTATACAGCTGAAGGTGGTGTTTCAAACTGTTCCTCGTCTGGTAGTTGTACATATGGGTGGGAATGACATCTTGCTGGAAACAAACTTTAGGATGTTCAACGCAATACGAAGTATTCTTAGATACATTAGAGCTGCATGCCCGGAGTCTGTGATAGTATGGGTGGACATCCTACAACGCCGACAGTGGACGACTGCCCAAGAGGGCAAACGGCGTCGTGTTAATAGATATGCTCGGCAACAAGTTGATCGGTTACCAAAGGGCACCCATTTGACAATGGACATTGATTTGTCGACTCCCGGTTTCTATCGACCGGATGGGATACACCTATCCGACGTGGGTTTGGAATTTTATTTGGACACCCTCAGGGATAAAATAATTTTCAATATCTGAATTTTTGGGGGAATTTACGGTGTAAATTTGTGGCGGAAAAATTCGAACAGCCG
>JBEVXV010000731.1:0-8975 GCA_040505915.1 Sedimenticola sp.
CAGTATGTCATGTTGCTGTTGATATATGCGCCCTAAAAAACACCTCCACACAAGGAGTTACTGCAACATACTACAAAGTTAACGGGACAGCGGTGAAGTAAAATACTAAGTAACACTGGAGGTTCTATGAAGATTACGATTATAAGTGGTAGCCACCGCGAAGCCTCACAAAGCATCAAAGTGGCCAAGCATATTCAGACTACCCTGCTGGAGAAGCAGCTCTGTGATGATGCCGAAATTTTTTCTTTGGCGGGTAATCCGCTGCCGTTATGGGATCAGGGCGTATGGGAGGGGGATCCGCGCTGGAAAGAGATCCTTCAGCCTATGAGTGAAATGCTGCAAGCCAGTGATGCCTTTGTAGTGATCGCACCCGAGTGGCATGGCCAAGTGCCTGCCGGGCTCAAGAACTTTTTTCTGCTCTGTACGCAGAGAGATGTGGGCCATAAACCGGCCCTGATCGTAACCGTATCTTCGGCCGATGGCGGTGCCTATCCCGTTGCTGAACTGCGTATGAGCAGCTACAAGAACAACCGCATCTGCTATATCCCGGAGCAGGTGATTGTGCGCAATGTGGAGAGCCTGTTGAATGAGGATAGCCACGCTAATAATCCAGATGCAGACAGTTATTTCAGAGAACGTATTGAATGGAATTTGGAGATATTACAGCAGTATGCAGTGGCTCTCAGGCAGGTGCGAGAGAGCGGCGTAACACTTACCGAGAAATTCGGTAACGGAATGTAGCTCTGATGGGAGAGGTGGAACTACGGGGTCGGAGTCAAACTGCTCGAATGAGTCAGTTTTTACCCACCCCTGTTGCGCGGTTTGACTCCGACCCCTGCCGTTAAACCAGAGCTTTTCTCTGTGATCTCTGTGCTTCTCTGTCTCTTTCGCGCTCAACTTGTATAGCGCTCCCTGATGTAACTCCAGACAGATTCACGCCTATTGGCGTTTCAGAGGCTCTATCAGATACTCAAGCCCATTGACTTTGATCTCCAGCGTGAGCTTCATCAGCATGCCCAGCTGTCCATTGGGGAATCCCTTCTTTTCAAACCATAGCAGGTAGGGCTCAGGGAGATCTATCAGGGGCCGTCCCTTATATTTACCAAACGGCATCGCCATGGTGCCCAGCCTGACCAGATCATCTTTCTCAAACATCGCTCTCATTCCGGTGAATA
Organism: Sedimenticola sp.; assembly: GCA_040505915.1. Taxonomy (GTDB): domain Bacteria; phylum Pseudomonadota; class Gammaproteobacteria; order Chromatiales; family Chromatiaceae; genus Vondammii. Next base: position 1,176 of record JBEVXV010000731.1, read on the forward strand.
GAAGATAAGTATAGCGGAACACACTGAGGTAAAATAACCGTGATATATCACTGCTGTCCCGTTAACTTTGTAGTATGTTGCAGTAACTCCTTTGGTGGAGGTGTTTTTTAGGGCGCATATATCAACAGCAACATGACATACTGCAATAGAACATTCCCTCTCCCTATGAGGGAGAGGGCCAGGGTGAGGGTGAATTAAATCAACGACTTATCTATAGATCCCCCTCACCCCAACCCTCTCCCCAAAGGGGAGAGGGAGTTAACGGGACAGCAGTGGTAATATATTGTTAACGAGAGTTTCTGTCAGTGGGCCATTACGATGTAATTATTATGGGTGCCGGGGCCTCCGGGCTGATGTGCGCCATGACCGCCGGACAGCGTGGGCGGCGAGTGTTGGTGCTGGAGCGTGCCGACAAGATCGGCAGAAAGATTCTGGTATCCGGTGGTGGACGCTGTAATTTCACCAATCTTACCGTTGAGGCGGAGAACTACCTGTCGGCCAATCCTCACTTCTGCAAGTCGGCGCTAAAACGCTATAGTCAGTGGGACTTTATCGCCTTGGTTGAAAAGCACACCATTTCTTACCATGAGCGCGACCATGGGCGGCTGTTTTGTGATAACTCGGCAAAAGAGATCCTCGATATGCTGCGGGTTGAGTGCAAAGCTGCTGCGGTGACAATAAAGCCCCGCTGCGAGGTGACGACAATAACCCGCCAGGAGCAATTTACTGTTCACACCGATGATGGTGACTATTCGGCGGACTCCCTGGTGGTTGCCACTGGTGGACTCTCGATTCCATCCATGGGCTCCACTGACTTCGGTCTTCAGTTGGCGAAGCAGTTTGGTCACGATGTGCTGCCGACCCGTGCAGGGCTGGTGCCGTTTATGTTCACCGATCGCTATAAGCTGTTATCGGAACGGCTCTCCGGGATTGCGGTGGAGGCGACACTTACCTGTGGTGCTCACGCCTTTACCGAGAACATTCTTTTTACTCACCGTGGTCTGAGCGGACCGGCGGTGTTGCAGATATCAAACTATTGGCAACCGGGGGATATTGTCTCCGTGAATCTGTTGCCGGAGTGGGATGCTGAAGCACTGCTTCTAGCGCTAAAGCGGAAACAGCCGAAGAGCCTGCTGAGAAACCTGCTTACTGACTATCTTCCCAAACGGCTGCTGCTGGAGTTGGAACATCTGCTCTGGTCCGCCTTGGCTGATAAACCGATCGGTGATTTCCCAAACAAGCTTCTAATGGAAATAGCGGAAGGAGTCAGTCGTTGGCAACTGAAACCCTCGTCCACCGAAGGCTATCGAACGGCGGAGGTGACCCTTGGTGGGGTGGATACCGCGCAGATCTCCTCTAAGACCATGGAGAGCCGCTGCTGTCCCGGGCTCTTCTTTATCGGTGAGGTGATGGATGTGACCGGGCATCTTGGCGGCTACAATTTTCAGTGGGCTTGGTCATCAGGCTATGCCGCCGGTGAGTTTGTCTGATCGTTGGTGCTTTAGAATCTATCCTCACTGGTCGATAAGGCTATGCGGAGTATCAACAGGACTGCTATTCTTTTGATGGTTATACGCAGATAATTCTGTAACAAAGCAAGTAGCGAACTTGTTCGCGAACGCGTTCATTTTAAGTACTTTTTAGAATCTAAGGGGTTGGCTTCAAGTTTGGTAACTTCTCAATAGCCCAGTGCCGATGGATAACTTTCAGGTGGGTGCAGTGACACCTTTTCAGGAGGTACAGCAGCAGGGATGCTGCTGTGAGCGTACAGGGAAGTATTCACCGCGTCTCCTGAAAAGGTGTTACTGCACCCCTATGGCACGGACTTTTTGAGAAGTTACCAAGTTTGTGATGTATAACTATGACTCTTCAACCTGTTTAGAATATAGACAATCGCGGAACAGAGATGTCGATAACTAATAGTCAGCCAAATGGGGCGATCAGCAGTCAGCAACAGATGCTGATGTTCAATCTGTGGGAGGGGCATACCTACGGTATCAACGTGCTCAAGATTAGGGAGGTGATACCCTATCAGAAACTGGATCGCGTACCCGGCTCTCACCCGGCAGTAGTCGGTTTGGCCAACCTGCGTGGCAATACGCTACCGGTGATCGATCTTTCCGCAGCCATTGGTCTCACCTCGGCCGGGGATAAAGATCTCTCCCAAAGTTCAATTATCATCTCCGAGTTTAATCGCTCACTTCAAGGCTTTCTGGTCAGCAAGGTTGACAGAATTGTCACCATTGACTGGAACGCCATTAAAGCTGTACCCAGGTCTGCTGGGCGTTTCAACTATATTACCGGGGTGGTGGAGCTAGATGCACTGTTGATGGAGGTACTTGATGTTGAGCGTGTGCTCAATGAGGTGGCGCCCCCTGCTGACAGTACAGGGCAGGGTGTCAGCCTCAATGAAGAGCAGTTGCAAATCCTCAGCGAGAAATTGGTGTTGGTGGTGGATGACTCCCACATGGCACAAAACCAGATATCGAGTACCCTGGGTATGATCGGTATCGATAACCTTTCGGCAGGGGATGGCATTGAAGCCCTTGAGATGCTGGAAGCGCTTCGTCTGGAGGGCCGTCATATCGATATGGTGATCTCCGATATTGAGATGCCGAGGATGGATGGCTATACCCTCACCCGGGAGATTCGCAATAACCCCGACTTCTCCCACGCTTATATTCTGCTTCACTCCTCACTGGCGGGTGCGGTGAGTGAAGAGAATGCAGTGGCCAGTGGAGCCGATGCGATGCTGACCAAGTTTGTTACCGAGGAGCTGGCCCAAGCGGTACTCAAGGGGCTGCTCAAGGATGACTGAAGTGTTTCAATGACGACAGCGCGGCACGGTCAACGGATTAGGGTACGGGGTTTGGTTCAAGGCGTCGGTTTCCGGCCAACCGTATGGCGTCTTGCCGCCGCCTCTGCTCTCGATGGGGAGGTGTGGAACGATGCAGAGGGTGTATTGATTCATGCCTGGGGTGATGAGAAAGCGCTGGATCAATTTGTCGCTCGTCTGCAACGAGAAGCGCCGCCCCTCTCCCGAATCGATGGAATAGAGCGCACTCCACTTGACTCACAGCCGGTGGATGCGGGTTTCTCAATTATCCCCAGCCGGGGAGGTCAGGTGCAGACCGGTGTTGTGCCAGATGCGGCCTGCTGCAACGCTTGTCTTCAGGAGGTGATGGAGCGGGAGAACCGTCGCTATCGTTACCCCTTTACCAACTGCACTCACTGTGGTCCGCGTCTCTCTATTGTCCGCTCTATCCCCTATGATCGAGCTACCACCAGCATGGCCCCTTTTACCCAGTGTGTCGCCTGCCAAGCTGAGTATGATGACCCGGCGGACCGCCGCTTCCACGCACAGCCCAACGCTTGTGGCACCTGTGGCCCACGGGTTTGGCTGGAAGATGCTGTCGGTGACCCGGTGGATTCCCCGGCGGGAGAGGATGCCGTGGCTACAGCGGCAAGGTTGCTGCAACAGGGGGAGATAGTTGCGATCAAAGGGATTGGTGGTGTACATCTGGCGTGTGACGCCACAAATCAAGAAGCGGTGGCACGGCTGAGGCAGAAGAAACGGCGCTATCACAAGGCGTTTGCCCTGATGGCGCGTGATCTGCCAATGGTTCAACGTTTTGCCTCTGTGGATGAGGATGAAGGTGGACTGTTGGAGAGTTTCGCCGCCCCCATTCTGGTGCTGCGGGCGAGGGGAGAAGCGGTTGCCGACGGAGTGGCGCCGGGACAGAACACCCTTGGTTTTATGCTTCCCTACACGCCGCTTCATCACCTGATCATGCAGGCCCTGGAACAGCCCATTGTACTCACCTCGGGCAACAGCTCCGATGAACCACAGGTGACCAGCAATGAAGCTGCCCGTAAAAATTTGCGGCAAATTGCTGACTACCTGCTGCTTAATGATCGCGATATCGTCAACCGGCTGGATGACTCGGTGGTGCGGGTGATGGATGCACGGCCACGGATGCTGCGCCGTGCCCGCGGTTATGCTCCGGCACCCCTGACGCTACCTCCCGGCTTTCAAGACTCGCCACAGATTCTCGCTATGGGTGGCGAGCTGAAAAATAGCTTCTGTCTGCTGCGTAACGGTGAGGCAATAGTCTCCCAGCATATGGGGGATCTGGAAGATGGAGCCACCCACCGGGACTACCGCCACAACCTGACACTCTATCGGCAACTGTTCGATCATCGGCCGGAGATAGTGGCCATAGACCGCCACCCCGATTACCTCTCCAGCCAGTGGGGGCGGCGACTGGCTGATGAGCAGGGGCTGAAGCTGGAGGCGGTACAGCACCATCATGCCCATATTGCCGCCTGCATGGCTGAACAGAAGCTGGGGCGGGATACACCCCCGGTGCTGGGTATCGCCCTCGACGGTCTTGGCTACGGTGATGGGGGGGCTCTCTGGGGCGGGGAGTTTCTCAAGGTCGACTACCGGGAGTTCAGCCGCCTCGCCGGTTTTCAGCCGATGGCGATGATCGGCGGCACTAAGGCGATCTATGAACCCTGGCGAAACAGCTACGCCTATCTGCTGCAGCTGTTTGGATGGGAGAGGTTGACTAGCGATTACGGCGACCTGGAGTTGATCCGTTATCTCCAGAGTAAACCGGTAGCCAACCTTGACCAGATGCTGGCCCGTGGCCTCAATACGCCCACCGCCTCCTCCTGTGGTCGGCTCTTCGACGGGGTGGCGGCGGCGCTGGGGATCTGCCGTGAATCGGTGAGCCATGAAGGTCAGGCCGCCATCGAGCTGGAAGCGATAGCGGTGTCAGATCACTCTGCTAGCGGCTACCATGCCGAGCATGCCTCTGTGGATGGCAGGATAGAACTCTCCTGGCGGCCCCTATGGCAAGCCCTGCTGGATGATCTCCAAACCAATACACCGGTAGCCACCATCGCCGGACGTTTCCATAATGGGCTGGCAGATTCCGTGGCTTCTCTCGCTATTGAACTCTGCCATGAACACGCGCTGGAGAGCGTGGTGCTCTCCGGGGGTGTATTTCAGAATAGGTTGCTGCTTGAAGGGGTGAGCAGATGCCTGCGGCAAGCCGATCTGACGGTACTCAGTCCCGCTATCCTTCCCTCCAATGATGGAGGCATCTCTCTCGGGCAGGCGGTGGTAGCGGCAGCACGTCTTTAAGTGATATCAGCTCTCAAAACAGCGTCTCTGTGCCTTTAACCGCCTGATCTGCTCAATACGCTGTTCGGTAGAGGTGATTTTGTTTCGCTCTTCGTAGCCAATAAACTCCTGGTAGCCAACCACACCATAGGCAAGGGGGAACAGGGTAGTGCCCACCATGATTGCTGCACCACGTATGGGGTCTTCATAGAAGTTTGGTTGTCGTGCGTAAGTGAGCGCTGCGAGGTGAGTCATCTCCTGTTCCAGGTCGCCACAGGTTTTTTCATCGTCGTCGTCGGTATAGACAATGGTGTCTGGCAGTGTGCCGTTATCTACAGCATAGGCTCCACAGGAGATGACGAGAGAGAAAACGGTGCAGAGTATCCAAGACGGTGAGAACACTTTTTTCATGGCGACGAAACTCCAGCAGTGAATCTGTAGATATACTCTTTGTCGGCAGCAATGCGGGTTTATTGAGCAGGGCTCGATCTGTAGGTCGGAACCTGAAGGGTTTACGACAGATTCAGGCATCGGTAGCTAATCCTTGGTGGAAGCCCTTCGGATTTCATCCTACACACTGAATCACATTTTACCGCACACTTTCCCGTAGGGGCGGCGCCCTCGCCGCGATAAACGTTGCACACTCCCTGCAAAACCTCATCGCCTCGAGGGCGGGGATCCTACAATAAGATTGATAGCGAGTGCTGAATAGTTCTATTTCCAAGAAATTTTCTGCACCTCTTTTGAAGTGTCAGCGTGGCAGGGTGACTATCGCCTCCAGCCCCTCTGAACTACCGCGCCGCAGGATCAATTCACCACCATGAGCACGGGCGATATTGCGGGCAATGCCAAGACCGAGGCCGGTTCCACCGCTCTCCCTGCTCCTAGAGCTTTCACCTCTGTAGAAGGGTTTGAAGAGATTTTTGAGCTCCTCTTCAGATACTCCCACCCCGTGGTCCGCGATGGTAATGATTAGCTGATTATCGCTATCATCTACCCGAATGATCGCTTCATCTCCATAGCGGGCGGCATTCTCAATCAGGTTGCCGAGGCAGCGCTTGAGTGCCAGAGGGCGGGCGTTGTAGGGGACTGCCGTGACGCTCTCTAGTGATACACGCCAGCCCATCTCCTCCATGTCGCTCTTCATCGACTCCAGTAGGGCAGTAATATCCACCAGTGCCGGTTTCTCGCTGTTTTCCGTACCACGCATAAAGTCGAGGGTGGCTCTCACCATCTCCTCCATGGCATCGAGGTCACCGGAAAACTTGCTCTTCAGCTCTTCATCTTTGAGCATTTCAGTGCGCAGGCGCAAACGGGTGATGGGTGTCTTCATGTCATGGGAGATGGCCGCGAGAATCTCACTCTTATCTTCAATGTGGCGTTGCAGACGAGTCTGCATGGTGTTGAATGCATGTGCCGCTTTTCTCACCTCCAGCGGGCCGTTCTCATCCAGCGGAGGGCGTTGGATATCTTTGCCGAGGTGATCCGCTGCCTCCGCCAGGGTATTGAGTGGCCGGGTAGTAAGCCGTACCGCCAGCAGGGAGAGCGCGGCGACAGAGACCAGCAGTATTAACAGATAACCGAGCAGTTTCAGCGGCCAGATTAGGCTCTCTTCCGGCAGCGGGCGGCTAAAGGTGAGCCACTGACCGGTGGAGAGTTGAACCTGTGCCTGAAAACCGAGCATTCGGTGAGACATCCCGCGCTTCATCATCTGGGTGTGGGTTGGATTATGTTTCATCCAGGGGGGAGGCTGGTGGTCAGCGTCTTCATCGAGAGAAGTGGTGGTGACATCAACCTTTGTATCCTTCTCCAGTTCCATCCCTAATCGCCGCTTTAGGTGGTGGGCGGTTTGTGCCTCCTGGGCTGTTGCCGGTGGCTCCTGGGTAAGGGTGATTCTGAGCGAACGCGAGTCGAGGGCGTTGATAATTTGCGGGTGCTGCTGTGGTGGCATCCCCTCAACGAGATTGACGATGGAGGCGATGCGCTGGATAAGTTGCAGTCCGATATTATCTCTGAGCAGTCGGTGGCGATCCTGGAAGGTGAGGGCGGTGCCGAGCACCTGGGTAAGGATCAGCCCGAGGGTGAGAATAAGCACCAGACGGCCAAACAGGGAGCTGGGCAGTAGCCTCATATCGATGTCACCTTGGCCGCCAACACATAGCCCTGACCACGCACGGTCTTGATAATGGCGGGAGATTTTGGGTCATCATGCAGGTGGCGGCGAAGACGGCTGATCAGTACATCTATGCTGCGATCAAAGGGCTCCGCCTCCCGCCCCTGGGTGAGTTCCAGTAACTGGTCACGGTTGAGTACCCGGTTGGGGTGGGTAAGAAGCACCCGCAACAGCCGGTACTCGGCACCACTGAGTGGAACCACCAAGCCACTCTCCGCCTCCAGGTGGCGGCTTACCGGATCAAGTTTCCAGCCAGCAAAAGAGAGTGGTGTGAACTCCAACTCCTCTGGGGTGGCGGGTAATAGGGAGGTGCGTCTCAGCACTACCTTGATACGCGCCAGCAGCTCCCGGGGGTTGAAGGGTTTGGGTAGATAGTCATCTGCACCCATCTCCAGCCCAAGTATGCGATCCATCTCATCACCACGGGCGGTGAGCATGATCACTGGAATCTGGGATTTCACCCGCAGGTTGCGACAGAGCACCAGGCCATCGTCGC